>JAEDMC010000209.1 GCA_016303225.1 Kiritimatiellia bacterium | reverse complement strand
CCATGCCGAGCTTCGCTTGGCGTACCTCCACCACTCCTACACCACCATTGGGGTCCCTTTGGGTTCCCTTCGAGTCTGACAAGGACTTTACGCTTGACGCACGACTGCGAGATTTGATATCGTTGGCGCATGTGAATGAGATAACATCACAAAAGGACCGTCAAGTATGAGTATGTTCGGTAAATTCTCCGCTGCGGGTGCTGCGGTGTTGTGTGTGTTCAGCGCGATGGCGGGACTGCTTCAGGGGCTCGAATCACGTGGTGACGCGGTCTACCTGAAGCCGCTCGGCGCGGGTGAGGAGCGCGCGACGCAGGACGGCACGAGCTGGGCGACTGCGTATGCGACCCCAGTCGATGCGATCGCGGCGGCAGGTGCGGCCGGCAGGCCCGTCTACGCGGCAGAGGGCGTCTATGTCGTCAACGCACAAATCAAGCTTGAGGCCAACTTCGAAATCTACGGTGGCTTTCCGGGCCTGTCGACGGATGAGACGCTGGCGGACCGCGACATCGACCGTCACCAGACCGTCTTCGTCGGCGACCAGACGCTTGATGACGTCTGGATCCACCTTGAGCCGAAGCGCGGAGAGGCCAACTACACGTTCACGACGCTGACAGCCAAGGTCATTGCGGACGGGGTCTTGAACCTGCCGGCGTACACGGGCGAGTTCGACACCTACATCCCATCCAGAGTAAACAACAACACCGCCCAGTGCCTTTACATCAATGCGGCGGTTGGCGGCCGGATCGACGGACTTTGGATCGTCGGCTTCAACGGCGGCAACGGCAGCGCCATCGGGTTTGAGGGTTCGGCGCTTCCCACGACCGTGTCCGGCTGCCGGTTCGTCGGCAACTTCTGCTCGGGCGGGACGATCTATGACGGACTGGGAAAGCTCACGATCGAGAACTGCAAGTTTCTCTTCAACACCACGAGCTCGCGCGGCGGAGGTTTCGCGACGCGCGGCGCGACGGTCGTCCGGAACTGCCTTTTCGAGTCCTGCTCCCGTACGGGCTGTAACGGCGGCAATGTGATCTACATCTGGAGCGGCAGCGGCACGACGGTCGAAGGTTGCGAATTCGTTCGTTGCTTCGGCGGCAGGTGCGCGGGCTGGGAGGAGAACAACTACGGCGGTCCGGGCAACATCTGTTCCGCCGAGGCGGGTTCGACCACGGCCTTCACCGACTGTATCGTTTCCAACTGCTGGTCGCTCTGTCCGCACACGCTAGGCTACGGCATGCCGCTCTTCAGCCTTCCGTCCAATTCCCGCCTGACCCGCTGCCTCATCGAGAACAACTTCTACGAGTGCCGTCCGCTCGCCAACCGGGGGTATACGCTCATCGGCAACACCTTTTCGGGCAATCGTCATTTCACGATCGACGGGTGCGTCATCCGCAAGAACCAGATTCTCTCTTCGCTGACAGGGGCGGAGCCTGGCGAGAGCTTTGCGCTTGGCATCGTGGGCAACCAGGCCGCGCTGGGATTCACGGTCGTCAACACCGTCTTCGACTCCAATGTCGCCTCGAACGCCTGTGCCGGGGTGAATGCCGTCCTTTCGCGCGGCGTGCTGGTTTCGGCGACGGACAACGGTTCGACGGCTGGCGGCGGAATCGCGAACTGCACGTTCACGGGACCGAAGGTCGACGGAGTTTGCGAGGTCGCCCAGTTCGGTTTGGGGTTGAGCAAGCCCATGAACATCGTGAACTCGATCTTCACCGTGACGGATGCGCCTGTGGCCAACCCGTTCTCCTTCAGCGTTCCGTCGCTTGTCAAGATCTATGATTCGTCCGCCAAGAACCTGATCTATCTGCCCGCAGGCCCGACATATGACGGCTGGGGCTTCGATCCGGTTCCGTTCGACGGATACCGTCCGAAGGCAAAGCTTCCCGACATCCGCACGACCTGCGACCTTTCCACGAACAATCCGGCGATGCCCGTGACCTTCGCCTTCCGTCCGAATGGCGCGACCGCCTGGCAGGCGCTGTCGCCGGCTGTCAATGCGTCGCTTACGGGCTCCGTGCGCGATCCCGTGGCGGACATGGAGGGTGCGGAGCTGGCCTTTGGAGCGACGACGAGGGGTGCGCTTCAGACGCTGACGCCGGCAGCTGAGACGGGTTACTGCCTGGTGCTGCGTCCGACGCCATTGGAGGCCGGAAGGCTGTCCGACGACCTTTATGTGCAGGCGGTCCAGCCGGGGGCGTCCGCTGTCGCCGTGACGGCGTCCGTATACGATCCTGCCTTGGCGCAGTTCGACGCCTGGTACGGCACGAACGGAGTGAAGTACGCGGATGGGGCTACGCTGACCGTGAACAACATGGCGTCCGACTTGATCCTTCAGGCGAAGTTCACGACGCCGGACGTCCACGTCACCTTTGAGCTCGGGGAATACGGGACGTTTGACGGGTCGGGTGAGTCGACCTTTGTGTTCACGGGGAAGTATGGCGACGCCTTCCCGTCGGTGCCAGCGTTCAGCGACGATGAGGATTGGCACGTCACGGGCTGGAACGCGGCGTTTCCAGATACGATTCCGTCCGCGGATGTGACATTCACGGCCCGGGCGGTTTCGTCCGGCGTCCGTGACATCTACGTCGTGCCCGGCGGGACCGGCGACGGCACCAGCTGGGAGAACGCTTACGGCGATTTCGCTACCGCCTACGAAGACGCCGCACAGTGGCGGGGAACTGTCCATCTCCGCGCGGGCGTGTACCAGCTGCTGCGGAACCTCGATTTGGCTCCGAATGTCCATGTCGTCGCCGACACGCAGCCGGTCGTCATCTCTGGAGACAAGGCGGGGGATACCTACTGGAAGCCGAACAACACCGATCCGGGCGCCGCCAACCGCATGCTTGTCGTAGGTGCGGATGACGTCAACCTGCCGACGCTCGATCCCGGACCCTACGGTTACGTGTATCCGAGCGGCAACAGCAGCGACGACACGCCTTACGGATTCCTGTCGTCCAGGACCGTCACGAACGCCGTCTTTGAGGGCATTACCTTCGCCTCGTTCTACTATTCGGCCTTCTACTGCGGCTCCAACGTGTCCCTGTTGCTCCGGAACTGTCGCGTCGTCGGCTGCAATACTTCAGCCAATTCTGAAAATGCCGCAATTAATTTCAAGTCTGCCGGCTTCATTGACGCCGAGAACTGCGCGTTCATCGGGAACGTCCGCGTTCTCAACCTTTCCTCGACGAGGGCCGTCACCAACACGTTCGCGGGATGCGTCTTCAGCGACAACCACGCCTCAAGTTATGGCGCGTGCATTCGCACGACCTCCGGCGCCTACCTCAACATGACGAACTGTGTCTTCCGCCGCAATCGCGCGAACTCCCAGGCGTGGCGAGACACTGCCTGCCTGACGGTTTCGGGAATGTCCTCGGTCGCCCCGAACCGCATCACGGACTGCCTCTTCGAGGACAACCGCCTGAGCGGCGACGCCTACGGTTGCGTCTGCCAGGAGGGCGGCAATTCGTTCACAATCTTCACGCGCTGCCGATTCTACGGCAACCTGATGAACGGCTCGAACCAGAACACCGCGCAGGGTCCGTGTCTCACGATCACCGCCGGTAACTACCTCGTTCGCGATTCCATTTTCGCGGACAACGCGCTGTACATGACCAACCGCACGAGTTCCGCGTGGGGCACGGTCATCGCAGCCTCCTCCGGCAGCGCGACCTTCGTCAACTCGACCTTTGAGAACAACCTGATCGACGCCGCGCCTGACTGCACGATCCCATGCGGCATCTTCGGTGCGACGAGCGGCAACCTCTCGCTCGTCAACTGCGCGGTGACCGGCAGCTCCATCGCCGGCGAGCAGGCCGCGGAATTCGCCTACAACACGACGGGCAACCCGACGTTTTCGCTCGTCAATTCCGTCGTGGACGGCGCCGCGGCGGGATACGTTCCGTTCAACGTGCCGGCGAGCATCGTCTCGACGATGGCCAATTCCGGAATCGCCGGATACGACAAAAGCGCGATGACGACGGGTCAGAATGGTTATCTCTACGATGTGACTACGACGTGCGGACAGCTCGTCGGACGGACGACTGTCGGCGCGAACGGGGCCTATGCGCGGGGCGTTGCGGGTTCGTCGTCGCTCGTCAAGTCCGCGCGTCCGGTCTGGCTCGGGTCCGACAACTACGTCTACTTCAAGGACGAGACGTCCAATCCCTCCAAGCCGTTCCGCCGCGTGGTCGACAAGACGGCCTACATGACGGCGGCGGATGCGCTCAAGGTCGGCGTTTCCGATGATGCGGCCAGCATTCCCGATGCGTTCGGTCAGGCGCGTACGAAGCGGCGCTTCGCCTGCGGACCGCTTCGCGTCGTGCAGGGACTCGTTATGATCGTGCGGTGAAAAACGATGGGAAGTTCAAGTCTATAGTTTCGCTCCCCTTCGCCCCTCGGCTCCGTTTCACATCGATTCCGATGGATGCTCCTCCATATGGTATTGCAGTCTTTCGACATTATTGTTCTCGCCATTTGATTTGCATCATCCCTTTTACACGCAGAGGCCCTTCGCATCCACGGGCATTGCCCCGCTTCATTTGCATTGCGAC
>JAEDMC010000018.1 GCA_016303225.1 Kiritimatiellia bacterium | reverse complement strand
GGCCGCCGAGGACGTCGGCCCCTACCTCGGACTATCGAAAACCATGGCCGCCCGCCACCGCCCCACAACGCGATTTCGTTTGATTGCGGTTGCGGGCCGCCGAGGACGTCGGCCCCTACCGACTCTTTGACTTTCCATTCGTGCGCGACGACAAATCGAGGCGCTCACCCGTCTGCGTGTGGCAATGCCACCTGCGGGATCGACCCCGACTCACGACTCCATAGCCGAACCGCAAGCACTTCATTTCAGTCGCGTAAGCGACTCGGCAAGTCGATGGGTTTTCGTGTACCAGCGCGAAGCGCCTACGCCCCCGCTTCCGGGAACATGATGGCGTTGTTAGAGAGGGTCCGAGGGAGCGTGAGTCTTATCCAGATAAGAGGGAAAACGAATAAAGCCGTCACCTGCGCCGACTCACTTCAGCAAGCCGTCTTCGAGCGTGAGGACACGGTCACAAATGGCGGCGGCTTCTGGAGAGTGGGTGACCATCACCAGCGCGAACTTCTGCGCGGTGTCGGACGAAAGCTCGGTCAAGATCTTGAGGATACCGGCGCCAGTCCAGGCGTCGAGATTGCCCGTCGGCTCGTCCGCAAGGACGAGTTCTGGCGAAGTGACGAGCGCTCGAGCGAGCGCGACGCGCTGCATCTCTCCGCCGGAGAGTTCGGAAGGGAGGTGCTTCATCCGGTCCTTGAGGCCAACTTTCTCGAGGAGATGCTGCGCGAGGCCGTGCGGCGACAGGAATGTCGCCGCCCCCTTGGGAAGCGTCTCGCGAAAGTGGCGGGACATCGTCGGCAGGAGAACGTTCTCGAGGACGGTCAGCTCGGGCATCAGATGATACTGCTGGAAGACGAAGCCGATGTTCTTCGGACGCGTCACCGTGCCGGAAGTCGGACGCTCGAGTCCGCCAAGAATGTTGAGGAGCGTTGACTTGCCCGCGCCGGAGCGTCCGATGATCGCCACCTTCTCGCCCGTCTTGACGGAAAAGTTGACGCCCTTCAAGACCTCGATCGGCTTCTGGCCGGGAAGTTTGAACTTCTTCTTCAGATCAATTGTGCCAAGTACTACCATTCTAGGATTTCTAGTTCTTCCAGCTCCTCTAGCAATTCTAGCCGTTCAACGCCCTCACCGGGTCTTTCAGAGACGCGATCATCGCCGGAACGAACGACGCCAGGAAGCCGAAGACCAGCACGAGTCCGACAACCCAGAAGATATCCGTGACGATCAGCCGATGCGGAATCGCCGCGAGTCCGTAGACCGACGCGGGGAACACCTCGACGCCCAGCTTCGCGAGCCACTCGACGATGTTCTGGAGATTTGCGAGGACGGCCCACGACGCACAAAGCCCGAGGACAATGCCAGCACCGCACTGAATCATTCCGTGCACCATGAAGACCTTCATGATCTCGAACCGACGAAAACCGATCGCCTTCAGCAGTCCGATCTCCGGCGTCTTCTGCACGGTCAGCACGAGGAGTGTGTTCATCACGCAGAAGACGGCGACCAGCGAAATGAGCGACAGCAAAAGCGCCGTCATGTTCTTCTCGACCGCCAGCGCATTGAAAATCTCGCGGTCGGCCTCGCGCCAGGAGATGGCGCGAAGTTCCGTTTGAGGTTTGAGGTTTGGGGTTTGAGGTTTAACACATTCGTCAACGATCTTGCTGAACTTCTCCGGGTCAGTGGGGCAATCGGACTTCACGTGAATGGCGAAAACACCCTTCTCCATGCCCATCAGATCACGAACGTTGGCAAGAGACGCAACGGCATAGCCTGAATCGTACTCATGCTGTCCGCACGAGAAGATACCGGAGACCTTCCACTTGACCGGCAGGAAGACCTCATCCTGCGCGACAAGCGTCTTCGGCGAATAGACAACCACTTCATCGCCGACCCAGACGCCGAGATTACGCGCTGCCGTGGCGCCGAGGACGATCGAGTCGCCGTTGAGATCGAACGTGCCAGCGCGTGGTGTACCAATCTTGTAGGCCCGAGTGAACTCGTCGCCGTCCACGCCAAGCAGGACAGGGGCCAGAACGCGTCCGCGGCAGGAAAGGAGGACGCGCGTGTCGATCTCGGGCGTCACGCAGGTGACTCCGGGGATCGTCCGAAGGCGCGTTGCGATCTCATCCTCACCGGAGATGACATTGCCCTGCATCGGTACGAGCGACACATGCGGCTTGAAGTCGAGGATCTTCTCCTCCCAGATGTCGCCGAAACCCGTCATGACGCTGCGAACGATGATGACGACCGCAACGCCCAGCATCACGCCGAGAATCGACACGACCGTAATGACCGAGGCCACCGACCGCTTCGGTTTCAAATACTTGAGCGCAAGGAATAGAGGAAAGGATCTCACCGACTACCAACTACCAACTACCAACTCAGATGTCCACTTCGACCTGGACTTCCTTGGCCTTCTTGGCACTGGCCTTCGTCTCCGTCTCGTCCGGCGTGTCGATGGCCTTGGCGGCCTCCGTTTGGGTCGTCGGCAGGTACCGGTAGTAGACCATCAGCTGCAAGGCGATGAGGCAGGTGCCCATGTATTTGTTGTTGTAGCCCTTCGACCAGAAGCCGCAAGGCTGCATCTTGCCGTTGGCATCCGCAATCTCACCATCGAGCTCAATGGACTGGGGATACTTCTTCTTCATCGCCATGTTCCAGTCCTGCCAGCTCTTGACGTTCTCGGGCTTGGCGCCCGCGCACATGCCAGCCTGATACTTGCACTGGGCGGCATAGTAGCCGTAGTACTGCGGTGCGGTGCCCGGCATCGGACCGCCCGCGACGAGTCCGCCCTTGGCTTCGCCCTCGAAGAGCGGCAGCCAGCCGCGCATCGTATCCAGCGCCGCCTTCACTTCCGGCTCGTTCATGTAGCCGAGAAGCTGCATGCAGAGGCATCCCGTCGCCGTAAGGCCCGTCGGAGCGCCGCCCGCCGTGTAGTTGAAGCCGCCGTTGCGGAAGTTGCGCGTCTTCAGGCAGCGGATGGCCTTCTTGATGCACTCGTCGATTCCGTCCGGATGCAACCCGGCCATCTTGCCGGCCTTGATGGCCTGCAGCGCCCAGCCTTCGAAGGACATGTCGTCGCGCGTCGAGTCCTTCTTCATGTTGTAGTCCCAACCACCGGTCGGCGACTGGTTGCTGACGATACGCTGAAGCGCAATCGTCGCGGCCTCCTTGGCGTTCGGGTTCTTGGTCATGCCGTAGGCCTCGGCGAGCGCATAGGTGCAGATGAGGTAGCCGTATTCGGTGCCACCGGCGCCGCGGAAGTGACAGACGCCGTTGGCGTCCATCGTCTGCGCGTCAATAAGGTACTGGATGGCCTTCTCGACGGTTTCGCCGAATTCCTTGGACCCGGGCGTTTCGCCGTGCGCGAGATAGGCGAGAACGGCAAGGGCCGTGTTCGCAATGTCACCCGGCCAGTTGCCCTGTGCCGCCTGATTCTTCTTGAGCCAACGGAGAGCCTTCAGGACCGCGCCCTCGGTCTCCGCGTCACCATACCTGCCGCCACCACGCAAAAACGCACCGCGCATGCCCGGCGAGCGGGAGCCCGCCATCGACTTCATCATGATCGGAGACTTGATGAGCGCGACGGAATCCTGCGCTGCGGGCTTCACCGAAACGGGTTCGGTCGTAGGCGTCGCGTTCGGCGTCACGACGTCCGTGACGGGGCCGACAACCGGCGTGTCGACCTGTACGTCGACTTGCTCGTCCGGCGGTATGATTTCCTCCGGTTCGGGCTCTTTTTCCTCCTCCAGCTCGACTTCCTCCTCCTGAACCTTCGCGATGTCGACCTGAATCACCTTCTTGCTCTGCCCGGTAATGGCCGTGATGACAATGAGGGCCGTGACGCCCAGCGTCGGCAGCAGCAACGCCAAAAGCGGCGCCGCGAGGCGCTGCAGCTCTGTCTTCGCCAGCTTGTACTCGGCGGACGACTTCGGCTTCGACAGGCCGGAGAACATCTCACCCATCCGGGTGAAAAAGCCTTTCTCTTCGAATGCCGCGTTGATCTCGGCCTTATGCTGCTCGAAGAGCTCCTCCGCCGTCAGCGGAGCCTCTTCCTCCAGCATCTCCTCTTCCAAGTATTCTTCTTCGGCCATATCGTATTCCTTACATCGTGAAGATGCTCACGCTGAAAAGCTCGTTGCGGTAGCAGATGTCCAGCACGTCGACCAGCGCCTTGTGCGGCGAATCGGTGGCGGCACGGATGATGATCGGCGTCTTCTTCGACGTGCGCGAGACCTCGTGGAGGTTCGCATCGAGCTCCTTGCGCTTGATTTCGCGCCCGTTGTAGACGATGGCGCCGTTCGCGTCGCGTCCGCGCCCGATTGCGATCGTAACCGACGTGTTGTCGGCCTCGGTGGGGTTGCCGGTAAACGGAGCCGGACGGTTCGCGTTCAGGCGCGAGAACAGGTCCTCCGACTTGATCGTCACGACGAAGAAGATGATGAGCTCGAACACGACATCAATCATCGGCGTCATGTCCAGCTGCGGATTGTCCTGTTGTTTTCTCGCCATGTTTCAAACCTCAGTTCTTGTTCTTCAGGCGGAAGAGGTGCGGACGCCCGGGATGCCCCGGCTTCGAGGTCCGGTCCTCGCCGACCGCCATGAAGGATATCTTCCAGATGCCGGCCGCCGTGACGGCGTTCATCACGCGCGCAACGACTTCGTGACGGCAGTTGTAGTCCGCCCGGATCAGCACCGGGAAGTCCTTGACCTTGCGCATGCGCTCCTTGACGCGCCTGCTGATCTCGTCCGGCGTGATTTCGCGATCGCCCATCGTGATGCGGCCGCGGGGAAGTGTCTTCCCCTTCTTGTCACGGCTGGCGATGTCGATCTGCATGTGCGTCGGCGGCAGTTCCTCCGGCGTCAGCGCGATACCGTGCTGCCCGTCCTCCAGCTCGATCGTCTCGTCCTTCTTCTGCGCCTCCGTGAGGGTGACGACGAAGAAGATGATGAGCTCGAACACGACGTCGATCATCGGCGTCATGTCGAGGGCCGGATTCTCTTGCGATTTCCTAGCCATTTTCAGCCTTCAGCTCAAGCCTGAACTTCTTCGCCGCCCTCGGCGCCCGGATCGACCGAGACGTTGCGGAGACCGTTCAGGATCTCCATCGTGAGCGCCGTCATCTTGAGGATGAGGCGGTTCGCCTTGTTGCGAAGCGAATAGAACACGGTGATGGACGGGATGGACACGATCAGGCCGCCGGCCGTCGTCCACAGCGCCTGGCCGATCGAGTTCGCGAGCGCGGCCGCGTCGCCGGCACCGCCGGCAGCGAGCGCCTGGAAGGTCAAGATCATGCCTTGCACCGTACCGAGAAGGCCGAGGGACGGACCGAGGTTGCCACAGACCGAAATCCAGTTCAGGCGCTGCTGGATCTTCTCCTGCTCGAGGTCGGACGCCGCCGTGACGGCCTCCTGAATCGCCTCGAAGCCCTCTTCGATGTGCTGGAACGCGGCCATGACGATCGAGGACATGGCGGACGGGTTCTGCTGGCAGATCTCCATCGCCTTGACGACATCGCCCTCGGCCATCGCGGCCTGGACGCCGTCCATCAGACGACGCGGCATCAGCTTGTCCGGCTTGATGAGAATCGACGAGTCAATCGAGAAGTAGATTGCGAGCGCGCCATCGCCGAACAGCGCAAACCAGAGGAGCATGCCGACGACGCCCGAACCAAAGACAATGTCGTAGAAGCCGCCGCCCGCCTTCTGCTGGTTCGACGTCGTGTTCGCGTCGACCGTCTCACCCGCCTCGTTCGTCAGCTCCTGTCCGAAGGACTGGAACGCCGCCACCGGTGCCGCACACGTTCCAATGAGGATCGCCGCCGCCGCCATCGTTTTCTTGATCTTATTCATTTGGTTGTTTTCCTTGATTGTCAGATTGCTTTGTTCTTGCTTATGTACTTCTAACTTCTAAATTCCAAACGCTAACTTTCTCACATCATCTTCGCCTGCGCACGGAGGTTCTCCGCCCGCGCCGCCTGACCCATCTTGTCGAAGCAGCCAGCCGCCTTGCGAAGCGCCTCGCGGCGTTCGCGGACGCAGTCCGCGTCCTGGTACATCATGACGACGCGCATGTAGCCGTCGCGCAGGGCCTTCTTCAGCTCCGCCGGCGAGTCGTGCGAAGCGGCGACGATGATGTCCCCGCGCATCACGAGCGCCGCGGCAGACGCCGGACGATCGCCGGACGTCGCAGCCTTCTTGAGCATCTTCTCAAGTTCCTCGCGCTTGCCGAGCTTCAGCAGCACCTGCCAGTAGGCGGACGCGAGATCGCCCGAATAGCCGGCCGACTTGTCTTCGGCGACGATTGGCGAACAGACGTCATAGGCCTTCTGCGCATTGCCGGCGGCGAGATGCGCCAGCGTCAGATAACGTCCGGCCGGCTTGTCCCACTGGAGCATGCGGTAGTCGGCGACGATCTTGGTCAGGGTGGCGACCGCCGACGCACCCTGTCCGTTCTCGACGGCCTGCACGGCCTTGTCAAAGCCCGCCGGCTTCGGGATGTCCAGCGACGTCACGTCCGCCAGCTTGAACTCCTTGGTGATCTTGCCCTTCTCGATGATGTACTTCTTGTCGCGGGCATGCCACTTGACGTCGCCCGAAACGGACTCGACGGCCGTCGACACCGTGCCCTGAATGGCGAACAGCTCCGCCGCGGCCAGTGCCGCCACCGTCATCAACATTGTCTTTCGCATTTTCACTTTCTCCTTCTAAATTCAAATTTCAGATTTCAAATCTCAAATCAGTCCTCAGCCGGGGCGTCAGCCTTCTCAGCCGGGGCGTCAGCCTTCTCAGCCGGGGCGTCATGCTTAACACTCTTCACTTCCCCAGCTCCTGCCGGCAAGTCTGCGCGAGCCTGGTTCATGCCGTTTTCGATCAGCGTACGCGACTTTCCGTTCGGGAAGAGGTCGAGATACTGCTGGCCGTACTTGATGACGAGGTCGGCATTGGCGGCGCCTTGCTTGACCAAAAGCGGAATCAGCGACGCATACGCACGCTCGAGATTCGCGACAGCCCCGGCCTCCATCTTGTCGATCGGATGATCTTCGTTCGCGCCGCGCGACTGGATGAAGGTCTGGAACTTGCCGGCCGCCAGGCCGCAGGTCTCCATCGCCGCGTCCTTCAACCCCATCGCCTCCTCGGCCTTCATGCGGTCCACCAGTATGTCGCCGGAGAGAAGGTCCAGCTGGTCCTGTTCCCACATCGGCTTCTTCGACCAGTACTGACGGACCTTCTTCAGCGCGCCGATTGCCGCGTTGAAGTGCTTCGTGCGCATCGTCGAGTCCTTCTCGCCGCGACCCTGGTCGGACGCCACCTCGACCAGCATGAAGTTCGCGTCGGCGGCGATCGCCATCCTGGCCATCTTCGGGTCGGACAGGAACAGGTCCAGCGCCTCGCGCGCCTCGGCGTAGGACTTCTGCTTCCAAAGGCTTCTCGCCTGGCCGAGACGGGCCTTCGCGGCCACCGTGACCTGATTCGTGCCCGCAAGGCGGATTGCCTTCTCGAACGCCTGGTTCGCGAGATCCCAGCTCTTGCCCTCGATGAGCGCCTCGCCGGCGTTCACGAACTGCCAAGCCGTGTAGGAACCATCTGTATGCAACATCTCGGCGTAGATCTCGGCACCCTCCTTCTTCATGCCCATCTCGATCAGGTTCTTCGCGAGACGCGGCTTCGCATTCTTCGCCTCGTCGGAATCGGGATACTTCTCGGAGAGGCGGTCAAGGGCGTCCTTCGACTTCGCCATGTCGCCGAGCGCCGTGTAGATCGTACCGAGCTTGACGAGGCCAACTTTGACGAACTTGCCCTCGGGGAACGCCTGCACGTAATCCTCGTAGCTCTTCGCCGCGCGCTCGCGGTACATCTGGAGGTTCTTCTCGGGACGGTTCATGCGGCTCCAGCACTCGCCGAGCATGAACAGCGCGGCCTCCTTGAGCTCGATGTAGCTCGCCTTGTCCTCCTGCATCGTCGACGGATCGTTCAGCGCCTTGTCGGCTTCGCCGACGAAGCCGGTGAAGTTCTTGACCGCGCGGATGATCTGCGCCGTGCCGCGTTTCTCGTCACGCTCCACCGCCGCCGCGACCTCGACGGCATTCGTCGCGTCCGCAACCACGTTCGTCGCCGCGTCCGCGAGAATGGAAAGGCCGTCCTTCTGATACATCTGCGCCAGCTGGAACTGCGCCTGCAGCTTGCTGATCTTCCCCGTCTCGACCGGCAGATAGCGGTTGATGTAGGCGATTTCGTTCTTCTTGTCGCCGAGTTTCCCGTAGCAGCGGGAGAGCTGGGCGAGCGAGGCCGCGTAGTAGGTCGAGTTGGTGTAGTACTCGGCGATGATCGACCAGTACTTGATCGCGTCGTCATAGCGCTTGGCCTCCTGGGCCTCGTTGGCCTTCGCCGCCGCCAGCGTTGCCGCGGTGGTGTGCTGGCGGTAGTTGGTGAAGAACTCCGTGTAAAGCCAGTCGGCGCGGGCCGGGTTCTTGTACTGCGTCTCCTTCGCCGCCAGGCGGATCGTCGCGTCGCCGCCAGCCGTCATCATCACCCTGCTCTTCGAGCCTGAGAAGCGCTCGGCGAGATAGCCTTCGACGGCGTCGCAGTTGTCGCGGTACTCCTGCTTCTTCTCCTCGTCCTGCTCTTCAATCGTCAGGTCAAGGTAGCAGGAGGCGATGTTCTCGACGGCCATCACCGACTCCTCGACCTCCGGATACTTCGCCAGCACCGCCAGATAGGCGTCGATCGCCTCGCGGTACTGCTGGGCGAGGAACTTCTCGTTCGCGTCCTTGAACTGCGCGGCACGCACCTTCCGACGCTGCTCGTCGGTAATCACAGTCTTGATGTTCGCCTTGTAAAGCTTCTCAGCCATGGCCTTGATGCCGTCGGCCACATCGCCCGCCGCCGGCGCCCACGCGCTCGTCTCGTAGTTGAGGAAGACGTTCAGCGCCATGTTGAAGGCACCTTTCGAACCATCGCGCTTGCCGCCGTTCTTCGGCCGCGGCCCGAACATCCACGCCTTGATCTTCTCGTCGTCGCGCTTCGGCGTCTTCTTCGATTCGGCCTGGATTTCGTCCCACAGCATCTTCGCCTGCAGATAGAGGCATTCGGGGAGCGGAGACTGCTTCAAAAGGCCCATCTTGCCCTCGGGATCGTACTGGACGATCTGGTCGTGCAGCTCCCGCAGCTGCGGCAGATGCTCGTCGACGAGCGCCTCGGCCCGGTCGATGTCGCCCTTCATCTGCTCGATATGAGCCTTCATCGAGACAGCCCGCCCGAAATAGAGAGGCTTCTCGAGCTGCCAGAGAAGCTTGTCGGCGATCTTGCCCGCCGCTTTGAGGTTGGCATCGCGCTTGGCCTTGTCCTTCGGGTCCTTCGACTCATCCGCCAGACGCAGATAGATCTCGACCGTCTCGCACGCGAGATTGCACCACTCGTCGCTGCCGTTCGCCAGCTGCTTCAGCAGGGCCTCGTAACGCTCGGCCGCCAGCGCATACTGCCGGTCGCCCGCCAGGAGCTGTCCGTAGGCATAGCACGCCTCCATGTAGAACTTGCGCAAATCCGCCGGCGGCTTCGGATAGGCCGTGAAGAACTCGCCGTAGATCTTCATGCACTCTTCCTTTTGTCCGCGGCCGTAGTAGTTGTTGGCGACCTCCAGGCGCGCCGCCCAGTACTTGAACGACTTGCGGTCGGGGAGCGCGGCGATCTTCTTCTCCGCCTCGTCGAACTTGCCAAGCGCCAAAAGCCCGCGGATTTCAATGGCAAAGAACCGGACCTCGGACTCGGGCCACTTCTTCTTCGTCTCTTCGATGACTGGCGCGGCGATGTCGGGATACCCGTAGTTCACCAGGGCCTCGACATAGTTGATCTCGGCCTCAAGTTCGGGATTCTCCTTGGGCGCCTCGGCAGCAGCCTCAGCCCCCTCCGCGGCAGAAGCTGCTTCTTCGGCGACGACTGGCGACACCGACACGGCCGCCAAAATCAGAATGGTAGCAACCTTAAAACTCATGATGTTGGTGATTATACTACATTCTCCTCTGGAAGTGCAAGCGGAAAGAGGGCGTTCGGACAAAGAGGATGCAACCGACGAACGCACAGATTGACGTGGAGGCGGCGAGCCCCACATGCCGCCACTCAATCGGCAGAAAGACGACGGCCAGCACATTGAGAATGGCGTTGAGGACAATCGTCTGCATCGATACGCGGAGCGGGGTCTTCATGTCGTTCTGCGCCTGGAAGAACGGAATGAGGCACTTCTGGATCGAGAAGAAGCAAAGTCCGAGTCCGTAGACCGACAAGGCCCGCGCGACGCGCACCGTCGCCGTCGCGTCAAAGGCATGGCCTTCGTAAATGAGCCAGACGATCCACGGCGCGCAGAAAAACGTGACGATTGACGCCGGAACCATCAGGACCATCATCTGCAGGATCGACTTCCTGAGACAGGTTTTCGCACCCTCGACGTCCCCTTTGGCGAAATGGCCGGAAAACGCCGGCAACAGCACCGTGCCGAAGGCGACGCCCACGACGCCAAGCGGCAGGTCCATGAGCCGCTCCGCGTAGCCGATCACCCCCGCGGCCCACGGCGCTGCGCACTGCCCGAGCACCTGGTCGAGCATGTAGTTGACCTGCACGGCGCCAGCTCCCATCGCCGCAATCGCCGTGTTCTGCCACACGAGCCGGAACCTCTCGTTCCTGAAATCCGGCAGCAAGAACCTGAAACCGTAGCCGCGCTTGCGCATGCACCGGAAGAGAAACGCCATCTGCGCCGCACCGCCCGCGAGAATCGCCCAACAGACGACCGTAACGCGCGTCGGAACGTCAAGGCCCGGGAAGAAGCACAGCGTCCCCAGCGTCGCAATCCAGATGAGGTTGAGGAACGCCGGCATGAACGCGCCCTCGACGAATCGTCCGAGCGCATTCAGGACACCCATCCCGAACGCCGCCCCGCAGATGAAGATCATGTACGGGAAAAGTATTCTGACGAGCTTCACCGTCAGAACGCTTCTGGCTCCAAGTTCCAGGTTCCAAGTTCCAGGTTCCAAGTTCAGGAAAACCGACAGCCCCGTCACGGCCAAGGCGACGACGGCGCCGAGGATCAGGAAGACCATCGTCATCACTGCGCGCGCCAGACGCTTCGCGGACTCGACCTCGCCGCGTTCGACCTCGCCCCTGAAGACCGGCACGAACGCCGCCGTCAGCGCCCCCTCGCCGAAGAGCTTTCGGGCCATGTTGGGAATCGCGAACGCCAGCGTGAAGGCGGACTGCTCGACGCCCGCGCCGATGAGACGCGACTGTAGCATCTCGCGCACCAGCCCCAGCACCCTGCTGAAGGCGGTGAAGCCTCCTACGGTGAACACATGTCTGAGAAAGGTTGAATGAAGATTCTTCATTCAAAATTCTAAGTTGATTTGCGAAAGCAAATCCGGTTGATGAGCTGGGTGAAGCTTTCGCCGCCCACGAGAATCTCGATGGCAATGCGCAGGTACAGGCACTTCACGGGAGCGGTCTCGAGCCTCGGAAAACGGACAGCGTCCTTCTCGGTCGTGACGAGCGCGTCCGCCCCCATGTCGGCGGTGCGGTTCAGCGCATAGAGGACTTCGGAAGCGTCATAGCGATGATGGTCGGCGTAGCGTTCGCACCAGACGACCTTCGCACCGAGATGGCGAAGCGAATTTTCAAAGCCCTTCGGCGAGGCGATGCCGGAAAGTGTGCAGACGGTCTTGTCCCTCAGCCAGTCGAGGGGAAATTCCTCACGGCTCCAGACATCCTTCATCACCTTCGGCGTGTGATTGCACTCGACGATCTCGGCCGTGGTGTTATAGCGGCGGATCTCCTCCTTGACGGCGGAGACGTCGCCGCGGCACTTCGTGAGAAAGATGATGTCGGCCCGTTTGAGATTCCGCACCGGCTCGCGCAGGATGCCCCGCGGCAACAGGTTGCCGTTGCCGAACGGATTGGTCGAGTCGACCAGCACGACTTCAATCGAATGCTTCAGCTTCTGATACTGGAACCCGTCGTCCAGGATGAGCGTGTCGCAACCAAGACGGTTGACGGCATAACGCCCGGCCTTCACCCGGTTACGGTCGACGACAACGGCGACGCCCGGCAGATTCGAGGCAAGCATGTAAGGCTCGTCGCCGCCGGTGGCGGAATCCAGGAGAACACGGCGCCCGTCAGACACGACCAAGGGCTTTTCAATCACCTGCGTGAACAGGCGTTGCCACCAAGGCGCCTCCTTGCGCCGGTAACCGCGGGAGAGAATCGCCACCTTGCGCCCCTCGGCCGCCAACGTGCGCGCGAAGATTTCGGTCACGGGTGTCTTGCCCGTGCCGCCGGCCGTCACATTGCCGATCGAGATGACCTGTGTCCCAAGGGGATAACGGCGGAGAAGGCCGGTGCGGTAGAGAAAATAGCGGATGCTGACAACCATCAGGAACAGATAGCTGAGACCCTTGAGAACATGCAGAAGCAGGTTGATGCCGAACGGCTGGTCCAGGTCTGAGCCCTTTTCCTGGATGAGCTTGACGAGATAGCTCTCCAACCGCTCCAATCCGCCCTGCCGTGCCTTGCGCATCTCGACGTCACCTCAGCGGAAAATGCTTGATCCCGCGCCGAAGGCCCGGAGATAGACATAGAACCCGAAGGACCAGTCGTCGCCGTGTTCGTAGCCGTCGATGCGAGTATAGGAGTTCTCATACTCCACCATGAAGCGGAAACCCAGGCAATCGGTCAGGTAGTCGAACCAGGTTCCGACGCTGTCCAGTTCGTTTTCGCGAATGTCCCAACGGAGGAACGGTCCCCAGGCGAACCAGTCCAGCGGCTGGTTCTCGAAGCCAAGCTCGACATACTGGAAACGCGCGAAGTTGAGCCTCTCGCTGTCGCCGCGCTGACCCGCAGGCGTCGCCGGCGTCGAGGAGAAGTCCCAGATGCGATAGTCGCGAACGGCCCAGTCGGCATGCCACTTGAACGTGTCGGAGAGCTTCTGCTGAAAGCCCGCGTCGGCAACGGGAACCGTGTTGTCAGCCGTGTCGTATTCCACACGGGCGGCAAGGGAGATGTCTTCCGCCGGGTTGTAGCGCAGCCGTGCGCCAGGCACGGCAACGCACGAACTCCGCCCGTAATTGGGTTCGCCGACCTTCGCCAGACGGTGGGCGCCGCCAGTGCCGCGGTAGGACGTGTCGTTGAACTGTATGGCCACATAGGCGTCAAGGTCAAGAATGTCGACAAGCCGTCCGTGCGGATTGGCCTTCTGCCAGACATTGCGCAGGCCCGGCGTCGCGCCATAATAGGAATACGGCAGATTCCGGGCTCGACCCGCAAACTGATCCTCCCACATCGTCGAAGCGTCGATGCCGTCGAAAACGTAGGGGCGGTCGCCCGAACCTGACAACCAGGCTTCCTGCACGAGCACGTCGAGATAGGGTTCGGCCAGATGATGCCAGCTCTCGTCAATCCAGCCCGCACCGCGGGCGGCAAATGTGACACCGCCCTCGAGAATCGAACGGTAAACGTCGCCCGCGTTCCCGGTCGTGCCCCACCCGTCAAGATTGTCACGGCCGCTCCGGTTCCAGTACGTTCCGCGATAGCCAATGCGCGGCACAACCGAAAGGATGTCGTCGAACGTCCTGAACGGCGACGTCAGCCGATGATAGGAATCGAACCGAAACGCCTCGAATTCCGCCCAGCGGCCAGGTTGCACCGCGAACGGATTCGTCCTGTCGCCCGTCCCGTATTTCGCATAGTCGCGCATCAGATACCCGATCCTGTTCTCGCTCTCATAATTAACGGGCAGGCCGAAGACAGGCTGTGGATTGACGTCCAGGTAAAATTCCGGCAGACGTCCGGTCATGCCGTAAAAGTCGTTCAGGCGACCGGAAACCTCGGCTCCCAGGGCAATCGAAGACTCCACGTGTTCCCAGAAGACGCCACTGTTTTCGTAGCCCGTATACTGGCTCTTCCAGTTAAACAGCGTCTTGCGGTAGAAGTCACGCCGGAAATGGGAATCCGAATAGTAGGATCCGCGGATGAGGACCCGATCCTGTTCGGTCGGCTCAAGACTGTGCCGGAAATTCATGCCATATCGGTCGCGATCCACCGTACTGCCCCAGCTCTGGCTGTACCACCTGCCGTTACGAGAATCGATGTCATCACTCCGATCGTAGGCGTAGTAGACGTCGAACTGTCCGGCGCCAAAGTCGCCAAGGCTCCACTTCAGGTCCTCGCCAACGCCCGCGCCCTGTTCGTAGCGGAGATCAAAACGTGTTGCCCCTCTCAACCAAAGGCCGCCCGCCGCGTGCTCCCGATCGCCGAGAAGATGATAGCGCGTCCGCGTCAGCAGGTAACCGCCCCAACGTCCGGTGTAGCCGGGCATCCAGCTGAAGCCGCTCTCAGACTTGTCGAGCGGATAATACAGATACGGCAGCCAGAAGATCGGAATCTCGCAGAACCGCAGGACTGCATTGCGGAGAAGGACATGGTCCTTGGCCTTGTATTCAAGCTCACCCGTCATGTTCCAATGCGTGTGCCCGACCGCATTGGTGCAGGTCGTCGCATAGGTCGGATCATGGAAGATCATCGTCCCGTCCGCCGTCCGCTCCATCGACTCGCCTCGCAGCGTGTAGGGTGCGGAGACGGCGACAATGTGTCCGGATGCCGACAGCGCACGCGTGACGTTATCCGCGGCTATGCGGTCGGCCGTAAAGGTCATCGCCTGGGCGGCGAGAAGAAATGCTGACGCGATCATGTCTGAGAGTATAGCACTTGAGAGGTGGCCGCGTCCAGTATGGAAAACGCCTCCGGATGACGATGGAGTTCGGAGACGAACGTCAGGCGCGTGTTGAAGTCCTTCTGCAGACGGGCGAGAATGTCGCTGTCTTCGGTCCGCAGCCGCTGCATGACCTGCGGGGCGATGACGATCTTCGGCTCAAAGGGCTGCTTCTCTCTTTCGGACTTCTTCAAAAGCGCGATCAGGTGGCGCTGGATCTCAATCGAGACCGCCATCGGCGACTTGACGAGACCATGACCCTGGCAATAGGGGCACGTCGACGTCAATTGCGACAGGATCGAGGAGTCCTGGCGCTGGCGGGACATCTCCAGGAGCCCAAGCTCCGAGATGTCAAGAACGTTCGTGCGCGCACGGTCGCGGCGGAGCGCCTCCTTGAGCGCACGCACGACCTCGCGCTGGTGCTTGCGCGACTTCATGTCGATGAGGTCGAGGATCACGAGTCCGCCGATGTTCCGCAGGCGCAGCTGGCGGGCGACCTCCTCGACGGCCTCCAGATTCACCTCGCGGATCGCATCCTCCTGGCTGCCCTTGCCCTTGTAGTGTCCCGTGTTGACGTCCACCGCAATGAGCGCCTCCGTCTCGTCGATGACGAGATAGCCGCCGGACTTGAGCGCGACCTGACGGGCGAACGCGTTCTGCAGCTGGCGTTCGACGCCATAGTGGTCGAAGATGCCGGCATCGCCGTCAAAGCGGTTGATCCGCGCGCGCGCCCGGCGCGAGATGCGCGAGGCGAGCTCGCGCATCGACTCATACGTCGTCGCATCGTCGATGACGATCGAGTCCACGTCTTCCGTCAGCCAGTCGCGGATCACGCGCTCGCAGAGGTCGGGCTCCTGGAAGATGCAGCACGGCGTACGGAGGTTCTTCACGTTCCCCTGCATCTCGTTCCACACGGATACGAGGTTGCGGAGATCGCGCGCGAAGGCGCGGGCGGACGCGCCCTGCCCCACGGTGCGCACGACAAGGCCGCAGTTCTCGGGGAGCGGCAGCCGGTCGAGGATCTTCTTCAGGCGTTTGCGCTCGTCAGCGTCGCCGATCTTCTTCGACACGCCGCGGATCTTCGTGCCCGGCATCATCACCAGATAGCGCCCCGGAATCGACAGGTTCGCCGTCACGCGAGGACCCTTCGTGGAGATCGGACCCTTCGTGACCTGAACGATGATCTCGGATCCCGGCGGAAAGCGCTTGGCGATCTCGGCGTCTGTCAGGCGGTTCGACTTGCGCCCGCCCTTCTGCTTCTTCTCCTTGTCGTCGTCATCGTCCAGGAGCGCGTCCGCATCCGGCGTCATGTCCCAATAGTGGAGAAACGCGTTCTTCTCCAGCCCGATGTCGATGAACGCCGCCTGCAAATCGTTCTGCAGGTTCTGCACGCGTCCCTTGAAGACGCTCCCGACCAGCCGCTCCTCCTCCGGATGCTCGACCATGAACTCCTCGAGCCGGCCATTCTCCAGAACGGCTACGCGCGTCTCGAGTTTCTCGACGTTGATGATGATCTCGCGCTTCATCTTCGAGCGCTTGAACCAACTGAACAGATTGATCATTTTTTATTTTCCTCTCTATGAACGTTTACACTTTGAATCAAACCAAGGCCGCACAGAACCACGATTAGGAACGTGCGGCCGGACGAAATGAACGGCAACGGCAGACCGGTGATCGGCACGATGCCGATGGACATCGCGATATTGACGTAGACATGCGCGAAAATCAAGGTCGTGACGCCAAGCGCCAACAGGCGTCCGACGCCGTCCGACGCGCGAAAAGCGGTCCAGCAGCCGGAAACCAGCAAGACCCCAAACAGCGTCAGCAACACCAGCGTTCCGACGAAACCCGTCTCCTCCGCGTAGACGCAGAAGATGAAGTCGTTCATCGAGATTGCCTGCGGCAGGTACTTGAGATGGTGCGTCTCGCCACGGCCGATTCCCTTGCCGGCGAAACCGCCCGAGCCGATGGCGATCTTGGCCTCGCGCAGATTGTACCCCGCGCCCAGTTGGTCCTGCTCCGGAAAGAGAAAGACCTGCACGCGCTTGAGCTGATGACTCTTGAGCGGAACGTATTTGAGGATCCGCTCCCGGCGTTCCGCCGACACCCCGGGCCGATACGCCTCGTAGGCCGCGCCGAGCAGCACCAGCGCGGCGATCGCACCGGCGATGACGAGCGTCACCAGTCCGCGACGCCAGACGCCGCCGACGAGCAGCATCACCAGAACGGCCGGCAACAGCGTCAGCGTCGTGCCGAGATCGGGTTCCGCCAGGATCAGGACCGCCGGGACGCCAACAAGGACCGCCGCCAGCAAAAACCCCCAGAAAGTCGAACGGAGTCGGGCCAATCGCGACGCATCGTCGCCGAACAGGACGGCCACCAGGGAAATGACGCACAGCTTCGATACCTCGCTCGGCTGGAAGAACCACAACCACCGTTTGCCACCAAACTGCTCGGAGCCGACCAGGAGCACCGTCACCAGCAGCACAAGCGACACGAGATAGGCCGGAACCACCACAAGGCCAAAACCCTTCCGATAGTCAAATGCCGCAATCACAAAATAGAGAACCAGTCCGACGCCGGCCGTGATGAGATTGTTGACCCACATTCCATGGAAGATGACTTCGGCGCGGGCGCACCCGGCGCTGCGGATGGCCACCGTGCCAATGCCGATCAGCGCCAGCGTGACCGCCAGCGACAACCAGTCGAATCTCTTCCACCATCCTGTCATTTGAACGCCTTCTTCAAAATCTCAGCGACCTTCGGAGCTGCCGTCCCGCCGCCCGATTCGCCGTTCTCGACCACCAGGGCAACGGCGACCTGCGGCGCATCCGACGGCGCAAAGGCAATAAACCAGGTGTTCTTGCGACGCTTCGCGCCTTCTCCGATCTCGGCGGTCCCCGTCTTGCCGGACACGGGCACTGGGACTCCGGCTCCGCCACGCCAGCCCGTGCCCCGGCTCTCCCCGTCGCCAGACACGACCATGCGCATGCCCTCGCGGACGACCTTGAGATGTTCGGGAGCAAACGGCAGAGGCGTCCGCTCCGAGACGATGCCGGCCTTCAGATGCGGCGTCACGCGGTAACCCGTGCCGATCGCCCCGGCCAAAAGCGCCATCTGCAGCGGCGAGACAAGCAACATGCCCTGGCCGATCGACATCTGCGCCAGATCGCCCTGATACCATTTCTCCCCGTACATGCGGGCCTTCCATTCGGCGTCCGGAACCGTTCCGGACCTGTCATCGCCGAAATCGAGCCCCGTCTTCGAACCGAGTCCGAACGCCTCAGCTGCTCGGCAGACCGCATTCGTTCCGATGTCAAAGCCGAGATTGCAGAAGAAGGGATTGCAGCTTTTCATCAGCGCTCGCCGAAGGTCAATCGCACCATGTCCCCACCGGCTGGTGCAGCGCACTTTCATCGGGCCCAGCTTGAAGACGCCCGTGCAGGTGTAACAGACTTCGGCGGGAACGCCGAGAGACAACGCCGCCAACGCCACCACGGGCTTGAACGTCGACCCTGGCGCATAGGCACCTCCGCAGGCACGGTTCAGGAGCGGCTTGTTAGGGTCGGACGTGTAGCGTTCGTAAAGTTCGGGGCCAATCACAGGAACGAAATCGTTCGGATCGAATCCCGGCGCGCTCGCCAACGCCAGCACGTCTCCGTTGCGCGGATCGATCACCGCACAGGCGCCCTTGAGTCCCGACAGCTGACGATCGGCCTCGCGCTGAAGGTCAACGTCCAGCGTCAGCTGGAGATCCGGTCCCCGCTTCGGTTCGACAACCGTCCACGTGCGGATTGCGAACCCCCGTGCATCCACCAGCAGCTTCCGCTCGCCGCTGACACCGCGCAGAAAGCTGTCGTAATAACGCTCGATGCCGGCGCGCCCGCGCAACTCGGGCGCGAAGAAGTTGAACTTCTCGTCGCCCGCAACCGCCTCGCCCCGGTCACGCCCCACATAACCGAGAAGATGCGCCGCAAGCGGTCCCTGCGGATATGTCCGCTCCTCCCTTTCCTCGATGGAAAAGCCCAGGCTTTCGCAACCCTGCTCGGCAAAACGCGCGAGCTCATCCGTCCCGATGTCACGCCAGACGAAAAGCGGCATCGCCAGGGACTGGTTGACGTGTCGGCGGACAACCTTCCTGTCGATTGTCAGGGGACAGCCTATTGTCTGCGCAACGTTCGAACACGCCCGCATAATGCCGTCCACCGTCGCCTCCCACGTCCGTTTCTGAAACCTGGCGGGATGACAGACGATCGACAGCGACGTGCGGTTGCCGGCCAGCTCGCAACCCCTGCGGTCAAGAATCCGTCCGCGCTCGCCGCCGACCAGCACACGCCGAATGGACTGGCGGGCGGAAGCATAGCCGTAATCGGCCGCCTCGACGACCTGAACCTCGTAAATCCGAAACGCAAGATGCAAGAGCCCTATGACGACAACCGCCGCCAACACCAGACACGCCGCGCGAGACGCGAAACAGGACGAATCATTCCAGCTCATGAATCGCCGCCTTTCCAATTGCCCGAACCAACACGACCGATACGACCACGGCCGTCAGGCTCCCCAGGGGAATCGCCACGAGAATCCGCGTGAAGACATTGAGTCCGCCCATCCAGACGGACAGCCACAGCTGATAGCACGGAAACACCAGCATCGCCGCCAGATATGGCAATCCGAACCGTCGAACCAGTACCGCCACGATCAAGAAGGCACTGACGCTCGTCATCGGCGTCAGCGACGACACGGCGTCTTCCAGCGCACCGGCGGCAATCGCCAGGAAGACCGTCAGCAGCAGGCCAAAACGAACGGACAAAAAGACGACGATCATCAGCAGCATCGGGAAACCGACGCCGAACACCTTCGGCAACAGCTCCTCGCAACCCGCGCCCAAAACGAGCGCAAGACTGCCGAACATCAGCTGGAGGACGTCATTTTTCACAGCAGATGAACACGTCCTCCAATGTCGAATAACCGACATGAGGCAGCACGTCACCCACCACACCCCGAACGCCGTTCGTCATGTTCAGCAAAGTGCCAACCTCGATGCCGCGCGGGAAGACACCCCCGCGTCCCGATGTGAAAACCCTCGCACGCGGCAAGACCTTGCCTGTGCCCGTCAGATGTCTCAAAACCAAGCCGTCCTCGCCACCGCCAGAAAGAATGCCACTCAAACTCCGCGAATTCTCGGCCGCAACTTCGCAGGCGACCTTGAGCGCCGGATCCGTCAAAAGCATCACCTCGGCCGTATGCGGGGTCACAGACGCCACCCGACCGACCAACCCCTCTGGAACAATGACAACCGCGCCCTTCCCTACGCCCGCAAGCGATCCCTTGTCCACGCGGATTCTGTCACCGAATCCCGCCGCTCCGCCGCCTTCGGACAAAACGCCGGCAGGAATCCAGGTCTCCTGCTTCCGCAACGAATACTGGAGGACACGCCGAAGACGCGCGTTCTCGGCCTCCAACCGTTCAACGGTCCCGCGCAAAACCTTCAAAGCGTCGTTCTCGCGTCGCAGGCGAAGGTTCTCCGCCGCCGCCGCACTGCCGCGGAAGACGCCGACGACACGGGACCAGACCTGACTTCGGAAGACCTGGGCGGCACGTTCAACCGGATAGACCGCCTCGACAGCGGCAGAACGCGAGGAGACCAGGACTGCCGCCCCGATCACCGCCACAAGAACTGCCACTATGGATCCGGTTTTCCTTGACTTCACGAAACTCGCCTGTTCTTGGCGAGGAAGTCGATTTCATTCAGCACGACACCCGTACCTTCGGCAACCGCCGACAGCGGATCGTCCGCCACCGTGACAGGCAAGCCCGTCTGTGCCGAGAGGAGTTTGTCGAGGCCCTTGAGCTGGGAACTGCCTCCCGAAAGCACAAGTCCGCGATCAACGAGGTCCGCCGCCAGTTCCGGCTCACAACGGTCAAGCGTGGTCCTCACGGCATCCACGATCAACGCCACCGGATCCTTCAGAGCGTCTCTGATCTCCTCTGAGGTTATCGTCAAAGTCTTCGGCAACCCCGCCACTACGTCCCTACCGCGCACCTCGTAGGTCATCTCTTCACCCGTCGGATACGCACTTCCAATCTTGATCTTAATCTCCTCCGCAGTACGCTCTCCGATCAGGAGATTGTACACGCGCTTCAAATGACTGATGATCGCATCGTCCATCGCGTCACCGCCAGCTGACCGCGCAGAATAGCTGTGCACGATGCCGGCAAGCGAGATGATCGCCACCTCACACGTACCGCCGCCAATGTCTACGATCATCGAACCCGCCGGCTCCGACACGGGCAACCCCGCGCCAATCGCCGCGGCCATCGGCTCCTCGATGAGAAAAACCTCGCCCGAACCCGCATCATGCGCCGCCTCTTCGACCGCACGCTTCTCGACTTCGGTAATCCCAGACGGGACAGCCACCACGAGACGCGGCTTCGCGTACTTCGAGTAGAAGCGCGGAGGGCAGACCTTATCGATGAAATACTTGATCATCGCCTCAGTGATGTCAAAGTCGGCGATGACGCCGGACTTCATCGGACGAATCGCCACGATGTTGCCCGGCGTGCGCCCGAGCATGCGCTTCGCCTCCTCACCAACAGCAAGGACACGCTTGGAACCGGCCTGAATCGCCACCACCGAAGGCTCGCGAAGGACAACGCCGCGATCTCTCACGTAAACAAGAGAGTTCGCGGTACCGAGGTCAATACCGATGTCAGTGGAGAACAGCGATTTCAGTTTCAGTTTTCCAAACATAATACTGATATTTTATGCGATTTTTCGGTTTTCGTCAAGGGGACTTCAGCCGAAAAATGCCTTGTAAAGCGCTTTGACCGCACCGTCGCGGTCTTGCTTGCGGATGGCAATCATGAACGAGACTTCGCTCGAGCCCTGGTTCACCATCGACATGGAGATTCCAGCGGACGCAAGCGCGAGGCACGCCTTCGCCAACATGCCAGGCGTGTAGCACATGCCCTCACCCACGATCATCAGCATCGTGATGTCGCGCTCGACCGTGATGAAATCAGGCGCCAGCTCCTTCTTGAGCGCCGAGATGATCTTGTGCTCCTTGTCCTTCGGCAGGAACTGCTCCTTCACGACCACGCACTGCGAGTCAACGCCCGACGGCATATGCTCATAGGAGATGCCCTCCTCCTCAAGAACCTGCAAAAGACGGCGACCGAAACCGATCTCACGGTTCATCAGGTACTTCTCGACGACGATGTTGCAGAAACCGTCCGCCGAGGCGATGCCGACGACCGTCCCAGGCGTCACACGCCGCGTCTGCTGGATCATCGTGCCCGGCTCCGCCGGATGGTTGGTGTTGCGGATATTGATCGGAATCCTGGCCTTCACCGCCGGAATGACCGCCTCGTCGGCGAAGACGCCGAAGCCGGCATACGCGAGCTCGCGCATCTCGCGGTAGGTCATCGTCGGAATGCCCTCACCCTTCTTCACGTCCTCCACGATCCGCGGATCGCACGGATAGACCGAGTCGACGTCCGTGAAGTTCTCATAGACGTCAGCCCTCACCGCCGCTGCCAGAATGGAGCCCGTGATGTCCGACCCGCCGCGCGGAAATGTCGCGACCTTGCCCTCCTTCGTATAGCCGAAGAAGCCCGGATAGACGACGATGCCGTCGAAGTTGGAAAACGCCTTCGCGAGCTTGTCGTAGCTCACAGGATCGAGCGTCGCGTCGCCGAACTTTCCCTCCAAGACCATACCCGTGTCCTTCGGGCTCGCATACCGCGCCTTCTTGCCGCGCGCCTCGAACGCCACCGCCACAAGCTTCGCGTTGTTGTCCTCGCCCGCGGCTTTCAGGAGATCCATGAACTCGGCCGGTTCGAGCTTGGAGACCTGCTCGAGACGAGAGACGAGATCGGCCTCGATGAGCTTGACGATTTCGTCGCCGAGCTTCAGCTCCGCCGCCATCTCCGCATAGCGCGCAACCACCTCGGCAAGCGCCACGTCGGTCTTCTTGCCGTCCAGCGCCGTCTTCGCGAGCGCAATCAAAAGATCCGTGACCTTCGTGTCGTTCTTGTCGCGCTTGCCCGGCGCCGAAACGACCACAATCCGCCGCGCCGGATCCGCGAGGACGATGTCAATTACCTTGTTGAGCTGCGCCGCATTCGCCAGCGACGACCCGCCGAATTTGCAAACCTTCATCTTCTTTCTCCGATTTGAAGTGTGAATTATACCAAAATCGGCCGTCAAGCGCACAGCCACCCTTGCCGACGTGTTAACCTAAAAACGGCAGTAGGGGGCGAATTTTTCTCACGCAGAGGCGCAGAGA
>JAEDMC010000208.1 GCA_016303225.1 Kiritimatiellia bacterium | reverse complement strand
CCGATTCGTTGGCATGAATGTCGGAGATGATCGCGTAGCGCATAAGAATTAGATACATTATACCAAATGTTAGTACGGCTGCGGGCTTGAGGTGATGCACCAAATTGTGATATACTAAATGGCACACCAAGGAGGTGCCGGATTATGGAAGCGTTCAAATACGGGTGCATTGTCGGCGGAGAGCATTTCTGCAAGCGCAGGGAGCTGTCCCGTCAGCTTTCGGCATACATTGCCGGCGGGCAGAACGTCGTCATCCAGGGCGAGCGCCGCATGGGCAAGACGTCCCTGGTGCGGGAGACGGTCGCGGGTATGCGCGGATGGCGGATGGCAGATGCCGATTTCATGGGCGTCAAGTCGACGACGGATGTCTGCAACCGGATTGCCGATGCGATGGCGAGGTTTGATTCGGGCGACAGCATCTACCGGCGGGCCATGTCGCTGCTGGCGCATCTTCGTCCCGTCGGGCAGATTGACCAGATGACCGGGTTGCCAACGATCTCCCTTGACGCGAGAGCGACCGCGACGCCCGCCTCGATCCCCATGGCGCTTGATGCGCTTGCGTCCCACGTGAAGGGCCGCAAGTCCTGCATTGTCTTCGACGAATTCCAGGACATCCTTGACATCGAGGACGGAGAACAGGTCCTGGCACTGATGCGTAGCCGGATTCAGTTGCTGCCCGAAGTCTGCTTCATCTTCCTCGGCAGTGCGCGGAACCGGATGCTGTCGATCTTCCTTTCACCGGACAGTCCGTTTTACAAGGCGGCTGCCGTGTTTGGCGTGGATGAGATTCCCGACGGGGATTTTTTCCGCTTTGCAGCCGGGCGTTTTGCAACCGGGCGACGGAAACTGCCGCGTGAGGTCTTTGACCGTATTTTGGCAATCACCTGCCGCACGTCTGGCGACGTGCAGGAGCTGTGTGACGCCATCTGGCAGGTAACCGAACCCGGACGAACACTTGGGATGGAGGACGTCGAGCGTGGGCTCCGGCTTGTGTTTTCACGGGAGGGATCGGCCTACGCGGCGTTTGTGAAGCCGCTGACCGATATTCAGATGCGAGTTCTGCGCGCACTTGCGGAGCTTGGGGGTGCACATGTGCTGTCGGGTGAATTTCTGGGCTTGGCGCGGGTAACGACGCCGGCCACCGTGAAGAAGTCACTCGTTGCGCTGGGCAAGGCTGATCTGATCTACTCGCTTGGCGGAGAATGGAAGTTTGTGAGTCCGTTCTTCAGGGAGTGGATCCGCAGGGTGAGGTGAATGAATATGCGGCAAGGCTGCTGAAGTGGAGAAAGGAGAGAAGAGGATGAAAAATTGGTTTTGGATACCGCTCGCGGCGATTGCCGGCCTTGTCGCAGGGTCGTGGGGCCCGCGCGAGGACTTGGCGAAGTTCAAGGAGAATGTTCGTGAGGCGGAGACGCAGCAGAAGGTTTCTGGAATGGCGGGATTCGATGCTTTTGCCAGGCTCGCCAACATCCCCGATGTCGCGAAGCGCCGCCCGAAAGCGCGGACGAACGAATTGGCGCGGAGTGTCGGACACTCGGTGCCAGCTTCGGCTGGAAAAGCGGAGACCAATGAGGATGTTGTCGCCGAAATCCAGCTTGGGACGGATCCCGATGCGCCGAAGTCAAAGATCGTGACGACCAGTTTCGACCGCGAGGGGTTGGAGGCTCGGCTTGAGGAGGCGGCCGAGCTCTGGAACACGCGGGTGGAGCTTGCGAAGACGCAGTGGAAGGGCAAACTGGGCATCAAGGACGGCAAGGCGTCTGAGGCGTTCGATGCGGCGGTGGCGACGATGAACGAGTCCATTCGGGACACGATGGCGGCGCTGGCGGAGGAGATCGAGCAGGCGGGCAAGGTGAACGCCGAACTGAGCGTGCGAATGATGGGCGATCTCACGCGGAATCTCGCCGAGGCATACGATGCGATCGGCGCGGCGGTTCCGCCGGAGCGGCGCGCCGAGGTATCGGAGATGCCGGTGCACGAGTTCATCGATCCGATGGTCGCGGAGCCGCTCATCGGCGTGCAGGACAAGCTTGAGGGCGGGTTTCACATGGGGCCGCGGGAATGAGCGGCGCGCTCGCCAGAATCGGACGTGTGGCCGTCACGGAATGGGCGGTTGCCGTTCGCAGCCGCCGCGCGCTCGTGGTGACGCTGCTCTTCCTGGCCGTTTCAGGCGGACTCATGTACGCGCTTGTCTCGGTCTTCGCGTCGCTGGAGGAGACGCTCGTCGAGACGCTGAACCTGCCGTCGTCCGATTCGACGGGGTCGGTGACGATGACGCTCTGGAAGTCGAAGCCGTTCACTCGGATGATTCAGCATTTCGCCGGCAGCAGTCTCGTCTTCGCCGATATCCAGGGACGGCATCCGATCGTCCTCGCATACGCGATGCTGGTCTTCTGGTGTGCGCCGCTGCTGACGCTGATGGTGTCCGCCACGCGCGTGGCGGACGATATCCGCAGCGGTGCCGCCCGCTATTGGCTGGTGCGCGTGACGCGCACGGAGTGGTCGCTCGGCAAGATGCTGGGCGAGGCGCTGATGCTGGCAACGGCGATGGGCGTCGGAGCGCTGGCGGCCGACGCCGTCGTCTGCGCGCGGCTGGCGCCGGCGGACGGTATCCGGCTGCTGCCCGATGTCCTTGACTGGACGGTTCGCGCGTGGGTTTACGCGTTTGCGTGGCTCGGAATCTTCATGGGGCTTTCGCACCTCGTCAAGTCCGGCGGCAAGGCGACGGCGCTTGGCGTCCTCGCGATGCTTGGCGCGGCGGCGTGGGAACCGATGCTGAAGAACCTCGCGGAGAATGTCGCGGGCCTCGGCTGGGTTGGACATCTCGACGCGCTCGTGCCCGGTTCGGCGTGGACGCTCCTTTGGCGGCGTTCGCCTGCGGTGGTGCTGCAGGGGGTCGTTCATCTCGCGGCGCTGGCGTTCCTCTATCTAGCGCTCGGCGCGGCGGTTTTGCGCAGGAGGGACGTATGATCGGACGGGTTGCGGTTTCGACGAAGGAGCTTGTCAAGAAGTACGGCAAGCGTCGTGCGCTCGACGGCTTTACGCTGGACGTGCCGTCCGGTTGCGTGATGGGCCTCGTGGGCCCGAACGGCGCGGGCAAGACGACGTGGATGATGGCCGTCGCAGGGCTCCTTCGGCTCAATGCCGGCACAATCGGACTCTTCGGGACCTCGAAGCCGTTCGATGCGGCTGAACATTCGGGCAAGCTTGCGATTCTGCCGCAGGACTCCGAACTGCCGCTGGAATCGACGGCTGAAGGGTTCCTCTGCGGACTCGCGCGTCTGCAGGGACTCTCGGCGGCTGCGGCGAAAGCGTCCGTCAGGGCGGTGCTGGAGGCGGTGAATCTCGCCGACCGCGCGACGACCTCGATTCGTTCGCTCTCGCACGGCATGCGCAAGCGGCTGATGGCGGCACAGTGCTTCCTGGGCGAGCCGGAGCTTATCCTGCTTGACGAGCCGATGAACGGACTCGATCCCGAGGAGGTGGTGCGGTTCCGGAACCTCATTCTCTCGCGCCGCGAGAGCTGCACGGTCATCGTCTCGTCGCACAACCTCGCCGACCTCGAGAAGTTCTGCACCCACATCGCCTTTATCCGGGACGGCAAGGTCACGAAAGTCGCTCCGCTCAAGGACCTGACGGCTGACGGTGCTTCCCTTGAAAACGCATATTTGGTACAATTACAGCCATGAAAAACAACGCTGAGTTTCGGGAGTTGGCGTGGAAGCGCCTGTGGGCGGATCATTGGTTCGGACGTCTCTTCGGCGGTGGACTGCTGCTGGGGCTGTGCAGCTATGCCGCCAATGTCGTCATTGGCGGAATTCTCGGACGGCTTGGGGTGCAGGATTGGCAAGATTATGCCATTGCTGTCGCGATGAATCGCAAAGACTTGACGACGCCGATTCCGAACCTGACGAGCGCTTACATCTTTCAGGCGACTTCGGCCACCGTGTTTGAGCAGTTCATCTCCTTCATCATGGCGGGCATTGCGGCGTATGGCTCCTCGGTTATTCTGCTTAGGTGTCTCAAGAACGCGGAGGAGGGCTGGCTGGGTGCGGCGTTCGGCGGGTTCAAGGATCCTTTCGGCATGCTGTGGATGCTCGTGCGCCTCACATTGATCTATCTTGGCTGGATGATCGTGGCAATCTTTCCGCTGGGCGTGATTGTCGGTGCCTGCTTCCCCGTGGTCAAGCCGATGCTCGACACGGCGCCGCTACTGGCGGCTACCTTGATGGCGATCGCCTTTACGCTGGGCATCAGTGTCTTCCTGGCCATCTACTGCATTCCGTTCTACCGCTATCGGTTCGCGTTCCTCGTCAAGGCGGATCATCCCGACTGGAGCGCGGGGGCGTGCATCCGTTCGTGCAAGGCCCTGATGGAAGGGCACAAATGGCAGTCGTTCAAGCTCGACTGTTCGTACTGGAAGCCGATTACGCTGGTGTTGCTGATCGTTACGCTGGCGGTGGTGGCGATGCCTTCCGTTGTGCTGCTGAAGGACAACGTCTTGTTGTCGGTGATGTTGGGGCTCTTCGGAGTTTTCGCGCTGCTTGCCTGCTGTGCGGCCTGCATCGTGCTCGGCCTGTACATCGG
>JAEDMC010000207.1 GCA_016303225.1 Kiritimatiellia bacterium | reverse complement strand
GATCCTGATGGTGTTGGCCGTCGGCGCCGCCGGTTTGGCGTCCGCAGCGGAATCAGGCAAGGAAGTCGAGGGCTGTGCCCATGACCATGCGGAGTCGGCTCATGGCGCAAGCGTGGAGGTGAGCGCGTCGGCCGCGCGGGCGATGGGACTCAAGATGGTGCGCCCCGAGAAGCGGAGGATGCGGACGAGCGTGCCGCTGATTGGACGGCTCGAGCTGGCGCCGGACGCGCGCTGGAGCGCGGCGTCTCCGTTGGCCGGACGCGTGTCGCTCAAGGTGCGTTCGCTTGCGCTCGTCACGGCTGGTGAGACGCTGTTCTCGGTCGAATCGCCCGAGCTGCGTGCGAAGGAAGCGGAGATCGGCGTGCTGGAGCGGCGGATCAAGGTCTATCGAGACCTCAAGCGCGCGTCGGCAGACCTGGAGGCGCAGCTCGTCCTTCGACAGGCGGAGCGCGCGGCGCTGCTGGCGGGCGCGGAGGCGCAGGACGGGGTCGTCTCAGTCAAGGCGGCACAGGACGGGCGCGTCGAGGCGTTGGCGGTGACGGACGGCGCGTGGGTGTCGTCCGGCACGGCCGTCGTCGAGGCTGTGCGTCCGGATCGCGTGCGGTTCGTCGCGCTTGTCGCCGCGTCGGAGGCAGCGCGGATGAAGGACGGGCAGAAGGTGCTGTGCGGGACGGCTGTCGGTGCGCTGGCCCTCGGGTTTGGCGATGCATCTGGACTGACGCCGGTGTATGCGGTCTTTGATCAGGGCCTGACGGCGCGTCCCGGCGAGCGGCTTCGTGTCGAATGCGTGACGGACGAGCGGGAGACGCCGGTCGCGGCTGTGCCGACGGCATCGGTCGTGCGCATCGGACTGGAGCCGACGGTGTTCGTGCGTGACGAACATGAGAGGGATCGCTTTGTGGCGGTGAAGGTTGCGCTGGGACTCGCGAGCGGCGGCTGGACGGAAGTGACGGGGCTGCCGGAAGACGAGAACCTTGAAGTCGTCAGGGAAGGCGCTTACGAGCTGAAGATCGCCCTGTCCACGCAGTCCGGCGCGGCCCCTGCAGGGCATTTTCACGCCGACGGGACCTTTCACGAAAGCGCAGAAGAATGACGGAATGACGGAATGACGGAATGACGGCGCACACGGCGTGAGAATTTGGTATAATATGCGTGTTGACCCTAATGGGGGTGATCCGGTTTCGACGGGATGCGTTGAGGTCAGGTCGCGCGTCGTGGATTCTCGTTGGCCACGTAAAAAACGAGAAAAACTGTAATTGCGAACAACGATTACGCTCTTGCCGCCTAAATAACGGCCGCAATGTCGACCTGCCGACGTCCGATGAGCAGGAAGGCATAATCTATCGGGCCACGCTGCAGGGGGATCCTCCTGCTCGCTGCAGAGTGCCGAATCATGGGGATGGGTGCGGATAAGCCCGGTCGTCGGCGTACCGCATCCGAGATCAAAGGCGGCATACACGCGTAGAAGCTTGGGTGATTCCATTTCGGACAGGGGTTCGACTCCCCTCACCTCCACCAGCCTTCGCTCAGCGGAGCTGAGCTACGGCTCGGCAAGCCACCGAGCCTGAAAGGCGAGGGTTAGGCTTGGCGAGCCGTAGTTGACGCGAAGCGGCAACGAAGGCTGGTGCCGCGCCGTAGCTTCGCAGAAGCGAAGGCGGGCCTAGGCAATATGCCCATATTTAGAAAGGCTTAATAACCGTGTTCTACTACGTCTATATGCTTTCCGACTGCGCAACACATACGCATCACTATGTCGGTATGACATCCCTCAAACCTGCTGCGCGTTTGGAAGTCCACAACTCCGGCTCGGTTCCGCACACTTCTAAGTTTCGTCCATGGGAGATCGACGCCGTTGTCGCAGTTAAAGACAAATCAACAGCCGCGTCGCTTGAACAGTATTTCAAGTCAGTCGCCGGACGAGCGTTCGCAAATAAGCATTTGTTCTCGTCAGCTTTCGCTCAGCGGAGATGAGCTACGGCTCGGCAAGCCGCCGAGCCTGAAAGTCGAGTTCTGATATTTTGTTTTCCGCGAGAAAGAAACTCTCTGGATGGCGATGGAAGCACACTATCTCTCTCTGAAGTTGATTACAGTAGCATTTTTTACAGTCAAAATATTTGGCATATCAAACAGCGTCTTTGTTTGAAAAGCCAAATTGTGATATAATACAAGGCAAAGTTCTCACAAGAGGATAGATCTTAATGAGTGTATCGTACAAGAAGCTGTGGAAGTTGCTGATCGACAAGGACATGAACAAGACTGATCTGCGGAACGCGACCGGAATCTCGTCCTTTACTATCGCTCGCATGACACGCGGGGAAGACGTCAGCACGGCTATTCTGAAAAGAGTCTGCATGGTGATGAAATGCGATATCGGCGACATCGTCGAATTCAAACCGGATGAGCAGTCCTCTGAGGTAGAAGCGCAAGATTTGAGTAGAGGATAAGTCTCTTGTGTGGTTGGTGAAGAAAGAAAGTGAATTTACGGAGAGAACCATGGCTAAACCAATTCGGAATCATTACGACAAGCATGCAAGATGGGTTCCAAGAGGAAAAAGGACCGAGCCGTTTGGTGAAAGAAGAGAAGCTTGTCGGCATTTTTGACGCTGATTTTGTATTTGAACTCAATGCTATGTTTTGTGACCATGCGGGCCCGAACATTCGTAATGTCGTTGCGCATGGGCTTAAAGATGATTCTTGGTTTAATACTTCGTACGATTTCTACGTCTGGTGGTTTGCGTTGCGCAATGGTCTTCATGCGCTCCGCAAGTAAGAATAATGTGTAAAATATTCCAAAGTGAGGGCGCAGAAATTCTAGCTCCAAAGATGAGGTGAGATGACATGACTCTGAAAGACGAGATTGTGGCGGGCGAGTCGTACTCGCTGGAGTTCAAGCGCGTGCCGAACGAGGAACGCGAGAAGTATCTGAAGACGGTCGTGGCGTTTGCCAATGGCAAGGGTGGTCGGATTCTGTTCGGCGTGGCGAATGACCGGACGGTGGTCGGCATTCCGAACGAACGCATCTTCGCCGAAATGGACGGTATCGTCAATTCGATCTCCGATGCCTGTGCGCCGAAGATCCCCGTTGATGTCTGCGTAGAGCGTGTTGACGGCAAGTCGCTGATTGCGCTTGATGTGTTTGCCGGCACGCGGTGTCCGTACTATTTGAAGTCGCAAGGCGAAAAGGACTGTGTCTACATTCGTGTCGGCGCGACCACACAGCAAGCGGACGATGCCACGCGGCACGAGTTGGCGCTTGAGAGCGAGGGGCGGAGCTTCGACAAGGAGCCATGCCTCGATGCGAAGATCAGCGACAAGACGATTAAGGCGTTGTGTGCGAAGATGTACAAGACAGCGCGTTGGAACTGCAAGACAGATGCCGAGCGCCGCAAGGTGAAGCGCGTGACCGAGAAGCAACTTGAGGCATGGGGCATCATCAAGCGTGTGCGTGACAAATGGGTCGGGTCAAACGCCTACGCCTTGCTGACGGGTGACGCCGCGCAGAGCATTCGCATCAAGTGTGGCGTGTTCAAGGGCGACACCAAAGCCGTGTTTGTTGATCGCCGCGAATTTACGGGCTCGATTTGCGAGTTGATTGAACAGGCGCATGATTACATCCTTGCGAAGATCAACATGGGATGCCATTTCAAGGGGGTGTTCCGTCGTGACCGCTATGAGCTGCCGCCCGACGGCTTGCGAGAACTTGTCATCAACGCCTTTGCGCATCGCAACTACTTCGACCATGACGCGCCGATATTTGTTGCCGTCTATGATACCCGTGTCGAGATCACCTCTCCTGGAGGGCTTCCTCGTGGCCTGACTGCGGAGAAAGCCATCTCTGGTTGTTCCAAGATCCGCAACAAAGCCCTTGCCGAGGCGTTGTCCTATATGCGCTATGTGGAAGGATGGGGCAGCGGCTTCCTTCGGGTGAACGAGGAATTGGCAGATTACGGAGCACATCCCGTTGAAATCGAAGATGCTGGCATCGCGACTCGCCTGAATGTCTATCGCGTTGCTGCCAATGCCCAATCCGACCGCCATGAGGGTAATGAGGGTAATCGTGAGTGTAATCATGAGCCCAATGAGCCTAATTGTGCGCCTAATGACACTAATGGTGGCACTAATGGCACTAATGGTGGCACTAATGGCACTAATCAGATTGTTGAATGTCTCCGTGAGACTCCCTGCATTAGTCTTGATGAATTGGCAAAGCGAATTGGTGTTTCACGGCGGACAATCGTGCGCATGATTGATCGCTTGAAGAAAAAGGGTTGTATCCGTCGCAAAGGTGGAACCCGTGGCGTTTGGGAGGTTTTGTAAAGACCGCTCGCGATTCGCTTCAAACGGACAACTGAGAATGGTTGCCCGTTTGAACCCTCACCTCCACCATCTTTACCTTGTAAAGCACACGGCCATTGAAGCCCGCTTTACTGGCCTAACTGAAACTGCTATACTACCAACCAATCAAAAGAAAGTACTTGCCCTTGCCTGACTATGCTACGCAACGAGTGTTGCGTTGGCTACTGGAAGGCGGGGTATCAATCAGTTCTGACTTTTTTCAAGGCGAGAGCCGTCGAGTCGAAGCCGCGGGAGCGGATTGAGCAGGCCGGC
>JAEDMC010000206.1 GCA_016303225.1 Kiritimatiellia bacterium | reverse complement strand
CTTCTCGACATCGTCAATCCGACCGCGCAGACGATCGATGAGCTCAAGAAGCTCAACCTTCCGGCTGGCGTCTACATCACCATCAAGGTCTGATAGGAGGGTGTCGTGGAAGGTTTGATCGGTAAGAAGATCGGAATGACCCAGGTGTTTGACGCCGAGGGTAACCGCACTTGCGTGACGGTTATCGAAGTCGGCCCCTGCCCGGTCGTTCAGCTCAAGACCCTCGAGAACGACGGCTACGTCGCGGCTCAGGTCGGTTTCGGCGCGCAGAAGAAGCAGCGTCTCGCCAAGGCCCAGCAGAAGCATTTCGAGAAGGCCGGCGTTGAGACGATGAAGGTCCTCAAGGAATTCGCGCTGGAAGACGGTGACAAGGAGCTCAAGGTGGGCGACAAGGTCACCGTTTCGAATTTCGAAGGCGTCAAGTACGTCGACGTCACGGGCGTCACCAAGGGCAAGGGCTTTGCGGGCGTGATCAAGCGCTACGGCTTTGCCGGCGGCAACATGACGCACGGCGGCCACTCGAAGCGTCGCACCGGCGGCCTCGCTGCGCGTGACCTCCCGGGTTGGATCGAGAAGGGCAAGAAGATGCCCGGCCACATGGGCGACGTCAACCGCAAGGCGATGAACCTCGAGGTCGTGGCGGTCCGCGCCGAGGACAATGCGCTCCTCGTCAAGGGTTCGGTCCCGGGTGCCCGCAACGGCATCGTGATCGTCCGCAAGTCCCTCAAGAACAACGTGAAGAAGGGGGCCTAATTTATGAAGAAGATCGAAGCTACCTTTGACCAGGCTCAGCTGACGCTCGACAAGGGCGAGCAGGCCGTCAAGGATGCGGTGACCGCCATTCGCAACGCGATGCGCGCCGGCACGGCGTGCACGAAGGGCAAGGGCGAGGTCGCCGGCTCCAACAAGAAGCCGTGGAAGCAGAAGGGCACGGGCAACGCGCGTGCCGGTTTCCGTCAGAGCCCGGTGTGGCGTGGCGGCGGCGTGGCGCACGGTCCGAAGCCGCGTGACTTCGCGACGAAGCTCAACAAGAAGGTGTGGTCGCTCGCGTTCGCGCGTGCGTTCTCCGACAAGCTCGTCGCGGGCGACGTGATCGTCGTCGACAAGTTCGAGTTCGAGGCGCCGAAGACGAAGCTGATGGCGAAGTTCCTCAAGGAGCTCGGCGTCGACCGCACGGCGTGCATCGTCCAGAAGGACGTCGACGACACGGTGGTGCTCGTCACCTCGAACCTTCCGCGCATCGACTATTCGACCGCCCAGGCGATGGACGTGTACATGGTTCTCGCGAACCGCAAGCTCGTCTGCGACAAGGCCGGTTTTGACGCGCTCATGGCGCGCATCGCCAAGTAAGGAGTGTAAGCCATGACGAAAGCAGAACTGAAGAAGAACACGAACGGGGTCATCCTGAACGTGCTGATCACCGAAAAGGGGTCGCGTCTCTCGCTCGAGAACCGCTATCTCCTCGAGGTCGCTCCCGACGCTAGCAAGCCGCAGATCGCGGCGATGGCCGAGAAGGCCTTCGGCGTCCACGTCCTCGCCGTCCGCACCGCCAACATGAAGGGCGGCCTCAAGTACATCCGCGGCACGCGCCGTGCGACGACCGAGGCGACCTGGAAGAAGGCAGTCGTCACCGTCAAGGAAGGCGAGCGCATCGAGCTCGCGTAAGGAGACTGATCACTATGGCACTTAAGACATACAAGGCCCGTTCGTGCGGCATGCGTTTTCGCGAGTCCGCCACGTTCGCGGAGATCACCGAGAAGAAGCCGGTGAAGCGCCTGACGAAGGCCGTCCGCAAGACTGCGGGCCGCAACAACCAGGGCAAGATCACCTGCCGTCACCACGGCGGCGGCGTGAAGCAGCGCCTGCGTTTGGTTGACTTCAAGCGCAACAAGTTCGACGTCGAGGCGACTGTCAAGGACATCGCCTACGATCCGACCCGCAGCGCCTATCTCGCCCTCATCGAGTACACTGACGGCGAGAAGAGCTACATCCTCGCGCCGGAAGGCCTGAAGCAGGGCATGAAGGTGATGAACGGACCGAAGGCCGAGGCGACGGTTGGCAACTGCCTCCCGCTCGTCCAGATCCCGCTCGGTCTCTTCGTCCACGCGATCGAGCTCGTTCCGGGCCAGGGCGCGAAGATCGGCCGTTCGGCCGGCAACGCCTGCCAGGTGATGGCGCGCGACGGCAACGTCGTGACGCTGAAGATGCCCTCGGGCGAAGTCCGTCGCTTTGACGGTCGTTGCCTCGCGGTCGTCGGTTCGGTCGGCAACAAGGACTGGGGTTCCATCAAGCTCGGCAAGGCCGGCCGCAAGCGCTACATGGGCATCCGCCCGACGGTGCGCGGTGTTGCGATGAACCCGGTCGACCACCCGATGGGCGGCGGCGAAGGCCGTACGTCCGGCGGCACCAATCCGTGCTCGCCGTGGGGCCAGCTCGCGAAGGGCGGCAAGACCCGCGCGAAGCGGAAGGCGTCCAACAAGGTCATCGTCAAGAGGAGGAAGTAACACATGAGTCGTTCTCTCAAGAAGGGGCCCTATGTGGAGGAGAGCCTCCTCCGCAAGGTCGAGAAGATGCAGGCGAGCGGCAAGAAGCAGCCGATCAAGACCTGGAGCCGTCGTTCTATGGTGCTCCCGGACTTCGTCGGTCTCACGTTCGCGATTCACAACGGACGGCAGCACATGCCGATCTTCATCACGGAAAACATGGTCGGCCACCGTCTCGGCGAATTCGCCCCGACGCGCACGTTCAAGTCGCACGGCAACTCTGCCGCCAAGGCCGAGAAGTAAGGGGATAGACAATGGAAGTTACAGCCATCACCCGTAACGCGCGCATGTCGGCGGCCAAGGGCCGTCCGCTGGCGCGCGCCTGCCAGGGCCTCAAGGCCTCGGAGGCGCTGAAGGTCGTCGAGTTCTCGCCGAAGAAAGCGGCGGTGATCATCAAGAAGACGATCATGAGCGCGGTCGCGAACGCGGCCAACAACAACGGCGTCAAGGAAGCCGGCGACCTCACGGTCAAGCTCTGCGTCCTCGACGAGTCCGTCCGCATGAAGCGCTACTGGCCCACGGCCCGCGGTTCGGCCCATCCGATCGCGCGTCGCATGTGCCACTGCAAGGTCGTCCTCACGGATGCTAAGAAGGAGAGCAAGTAATGGGACAGAAAGTTAATCCGATCGGCTTCCGCGTCGGCGTGAACCACGCCTGGGGCAGCCGTTGGTTCGCGCCCAAGAAGACCTTCGGCGCCCTCCTCGTCGAGGACCAGAAGATCCGCGAAGCCTGCAAGAAGCAGCTCGCCGAGGCGGGAATCTCGAAGATCCTGATCGAGCGCTACGCGAACCGCGTGCGCGTGACCCTCTTCAGCGCCCGTCCGGGCGTGATCATCGGCCGCAAGGGCGATGACGTCGAGGCGATTCGCGCCAAGCTCGAGAAGATGACCAAGAAGGAAGTCTACCTCGAGATCAAGGAAGTGCAGGGTGCCGATGCCGACGCGCAGCTCGTCGCGGAGAACATCGCGCTCCAGCTCGAGCGCCGCATCATGCTCAAGCGCGCGATGAAGCGTGCCATGAAGGTGGCGATGGACATGGGCGTCGACGGCATCAAGGTCAAGGCCGGCGGCCGCATCAACGGCGCGGAAATCGCGCGCGTCGAGTGGGCTCGCGAGGGCAAGGTGCCGCTGCACACGCTCCGTGCGAACATTGATTACGGTTTCGCAGAAGCCAACACCACGGCCGGCAAGATCGGCATCAAGGTGTGGATCTGCAAGAAGGAAGGTTTCCAGGCGCGCGCTCCCCGGAGCGAGGGCCGTCGCGGCGATCGTCGCGAGCGCGGAGACCGGAAGGAAGCGAGGTAACATATGCCTTTGATGCCTAAGAGAGTCAAGCACCGCAAGGTCTCCAAGGGTAACCGTTCGGGTTACGCCACTTCGGGCGCGGAGCTCGCGTACGGCGAGTTCGGTCTGAAGGCGCTGACGCGCGGTCTCCTGACGGCCACCCAGATCGAGGCGTGCCGTGTTGCCATCAACCGTGAGATGAAGCGTAAGGGAAAGCTCTGGATCCGCATCTTCCCCGACCGCCCCGTCACCCGCAAGCCGATTGAAGTGCGTATGGGCGGAGGAAAGGGTAACCCGGAGTTCTGGGCCGCCGTCATCCTCCCCGGCAAGATGCTCTTCGAAATCGGCGGTGTCAGCGAGGAAGTCGCGAAGGAGTGCCTCCGTCTCGCGGCGACCAAGATCGGCATTCACACGAAGTTTGTCACCCGCGCAGGAGTTAAGATCTAATGAGCACGGAAACCAATAATCGCGGCGCGCGCAAGGTGCGCAAGGGCGTCGTCGTGTCCAAGATGGGCACGAAGAGCGTGGTTGTCGAGGTCTCGTACCGCGAAATCCACCCCGTGTACGGCAAGGTCATCACGCGCACGAAGAAGTATCATGCGCATGACGAGGCCGACACGGCGAAGGTCGGAGACACGGTCTCCATCATGGAAACCCGTCCGATGAGCGCCACCAAGCGTTGGCGCATCGTCGCGAAGTAAGGAGATCTCGATCATGTTGCAAGAACTCTCGAATCTCGTTGTCGCGGACAACACCGGCGCCAAGCGCGCCATGTGCTTCCGCATCC
>JAEDMC010000205.1 GCA_016303225.1 Kiritimatiellia bacterium | reverse complement strand
CTTCACGCGGGCGAGTTCCGCGGCGAAGCGTTCCGTCAGCGTCGCGATCCACTTGTCGCGGATCACATGCCGCTTCACGGTCGCCTCATCCAGTTTCGCATAGTAGTTCACGATTGCCGTGGTCAGCTCCTCCGTCGCATCCTTAATGGACTTCTTGAGTTTCTTCGCCTTCTGGTCGAGTTTCTTGCGCTCGGCCTTGAGCGCCTCCTCGTCGATCTCCTCTTCGGATTCCTCGTCGCCCAGCTTCCCGTCGATTTCGTCGATACTTGCGAGAACCTCCTCCAGCTCGATCTTCTGCCGGGCAATGCCGTCCTTCTCCTTCTTGAAGCAGGCGTTCGCCACCACCTCGACCGGCAGGAGATCGCACACGTAGCTCTCCCACGTCGCGTTCTTCTTGGCGGGCGGCAGCAGCTCGACCTTCCATCCGTCCCGCGAGACGAGGTAGCAGTCATCCTGCATCGTCTCGGACCAGTAGTTCATCAGGATCTCGTAGACGTCATACGCATCGACCAGCGAACCGCAGCCCTGCGTGTCCTTCAGGAGCCGTCCGGCCCACTCGTGGATCAGCTTCTTCGGATTGACGCCAGGCTTCACCTTGTGCGCCTGATCGTCGAAGTATTCGAGCCAGTGGCGATACATCTTCGTGTACTTCGCCGCGGCATCCGTCGTCACGGGATCCGCCTCCAGGTTCGCGGCGACCTCGTCCGCCGAACCGTTGAGCTTCACATACCCCTTCCGCAGATGCTTGAAGAGCGCCACCGGGAAGACCGCCGCGTCGATCTCCGGGATCCCGCCCTTGAGGTGTGCGACGATATCCTGGTGCACTTCCCTGTCCACCGGCGCGATGTAACGCGGGATGTTCAGGTTGAAGTCGTTCTTCTCGATCTCCGCATACGGAACCATCCGTGCGTAGTGCGGGACATCCGCCTGCGCTTCCCAGGTGTCGACGATACGGCGGATGTCGCACTCGCGCAGACGGTTCTTCGCGCCGTCCTTGGCAAATCCCTCCTTGGCGTCGATCATGAAGATGCCCTTCGACGTCAACGCGCCGCCCTTGTCGAGGATGATGATGCACGCCGGGATGCCCGTCCCGAAGAACAGGTTCGCCGGGAGCCCGATGATGCCCGCGATGATATGCTTCCCGACGATGAACTTCCGGATCTCGCCCTCGGCGTTGCCGCGGAAGAGGACGCCGTGCGGAAGAATGATCGCGCCCTTGCCGCCCGACTTGAGCGAGGTGATCATGTGCAGGAGAAACGCATAGTCTCCGCACTTCGGCGGCGGAACCGGCGCGACATTGTCGCCGACGCCCCAACGGCCGAACGGATCATTCGCCTGAGCCCCCTTCATCCAGCCCTTCACCGAGAACGGCGGATTGGCGAACCCGTAGTCGAAGGTCTTCAGATGCGTGTCGTCGACTTTGTGTTGCGGATCGGAGATCGTGTTGCCATGCTTCAGCTCCGCGTCGTCGATGCCGTGGATGACCATCGACATCTTTGCCATGCCGATCGTCGCAAGATCCTTCTCCTGACCCTCGATGGCGATCGAGTCCATCTTGCGCTCCGACTCGGCCGCCGCACGGATCAGCAGCGAGCCCGATCCGCAGGTCATGTCGTAGATGGAGATCATTGGACGTTTGTCCTCGGCGATGTTCACGACCCGCGCCATCACGCGGCTCACCTCGCCGGGCGTGTAGAACTGCCCCTTCGACTTGCCGGACTGCGTGGCGAAGTTCTTCATCAGGTACTCATACGCATCGCCAATGAGATCGTCATCCGCCGCACGGTTGTTGGAGAGATCGAGATCCTTGTCCTGGAAGACGCCGATCAGGTTCGAGACCGTCTCGACGAGATCCTTACCCTTGCCGAGCTTCTGTTCGTCCGCGAAGTCGGCATTCGTGATCGTGTCCGCCAGCTGTTCGTTCGCCTCGCCGATCCGGGAGAGGATGACATTCACCTTCTCACCGATGTCCGGCTTGCCCTTGAGCGCCACGAGGTCGTCGAAGGTGCATCCCTCCGGGAGATCGATGTAGAGATCGGCGTCGCCGTTCTTGGCTCGGTCGCTGATGTACTTGATGAACAGCACCACCAGCACATAGTCCTTGTACTGGCTCGCATCCATGCCGCCGCGCAGTTCATCGCACGCCTGCCAGAGCTTGGTGTACAACTGAGACTTCTTGATCGCCATCTTACAGACCTCCGTCCTTGTTGAAAGTGTCGAATACGTTCTTCATCTCACCCAGCGCATCGTCGAGACGTTTGCGGGTCTCGCGGACCAGAATCGTGGCCTTCTCGAGTTCGCGGGCGATTGCAGTCCGCGTCTCCTCGTCCGCATCCGGAACCGGAATCTTCTCGATGTTCTTCGCCGAAATCGTCCGGAGCGTCGCCCCAGCGCTCAACCGCGAGAGCCACTTGGCTCCACGTTCGCTTTCAAGATACGCCCGGAGGTAATACGCCAGCCCCCTGTCGCCGCCCATCCTGACAATCCACACATTCTCGTCGGCAACCAGCTTTTCGTTTCGGTGTTCAACAACCGCGACCTTGAACGGGAAGCCCATTCTGGAAATCAGCAGATCCCCCGTCTCCAGAACGGCATCCTCCGCACCAGGCGGCACAGCCGTGAACCCCGGCAGACGTTCGTCAATCAGACCCTCGCTGAAATGCTTGAATGCGACTTTCTTCACGGATGACGAATCATCCCCCTCAACCGCCTTCCACGCATCAATCGGCAACTTGGCTCCTCGACGGATCTCCCGGACGATCTTTCCGAACGGCTTTGAGTTGTTGTATACGAGATCCTCGCCCAAGTAGAAATCCGGCGTCAGGTTGCAGTCCCGAGAATACACCGCATCCAGCGTCTTGGTCGTCACCGCCTCGTAGTCATTCAGGGCATGATAGTCCTTGAGCAGTCTTGGAACATCCAGCAGACGAGCGCCCTCCACGACGGTCTGGTACTCTTCGCCATTGATAAACTTGATTTCGCGGCATCCCTCCCGCATGACGACAATCGCAAAGCTAACCGCGGCCCCGTTTAAGAACCCCCGCGGAATGGCAATCACCGCCTCGATGAGCTGGTTGCGCACCAGGAACTCGCGATAAGCTTGGCTCTGCGTTCCGTTCAGGGCATGAATCGGGACCGCGACAACAGCCCTTCCATCCGCAGTCAGAAGACTCGCCGCACGAGCGGCGAACACCCAGTCGGCCGAGGACAAGCGAATCTCAGGGAAGTTCTCAAAACGCTCGGCGAGAACCTGTTGTGCCATCGGGATGTTGATGGCGCGCGTTTCCATCCCGAACGGCGGGATCAGCGCAATTCGGTCATAACGCTCCGGATGAGAGATGAAGATGCTCTGCGCCACCACCCTGGCCCCGACGCCGGTCACGTCGCAGAGAATATAGGTCAACGCCGCAAACTCCGCATTCCGCGAATACCCCACGACAGAGAGTCCCTCATCGCTCCCCGTGACATTCCACAACGCGAACCACGCCTTGCGGACAAACTTCCCGATTCCGCAGTTGAGATCCGCCACCGTATTGCCTACGGCGATTTCCAACAATCCCGTGCACAACTGATCGATGACTGGATGCGTCGAGAAATCGTGGCGACTGTCCATCAGCATCAACGTCGCCTCATTGCTGAAGAAATCAACGAGGGAATCTTCGTCATAGGATCCAGCCGTCTGCTGATATTCCTTCCAATGCTCTGAGAGGTGCGACTCCAGGAATGCCCTAACATAACCTGGGAGCGCTTCCTCTCTGTCCAGCACATCCTCCAGCGCAGGCAACGGAAACGCCTCTCCGTGTCTTATAGACAGCAATACGGCATAGGCAGCCGCCAGCGTCGCAAACTCTGGCTTTTCCGCATACCGGCGCGCCACATCAATGAGCGGCCGAACAACCTTTGCCATGTTAGATGACTTCATAGAACCTAATCCTTGTTTGATGGCGCATATTGTATCACAATTTATTATCACATGTGAATAGTAATATATTACTACTTTCAAAAGCACCACATTACATCACATTGCATTGTTGACACAGTTTCATCGATACAGCTGATCATGACCGTTCATATTCCCGATGCGGCGCGTTCGGGTGTCGGGGGTCGGTTCGGACGACAAGCCCCTTCTCCCTGCGGCCCGGCGCAGGCTCCCCTTTCGCCTCGCGTTCCGCCCGCTCGGTCTCGCGTGCCGCGAGGATCGCGGCGTCCGTTGAAGGACGTCGTGAAGCGCTGACTGAACGTGCGCATGAACGCCGACGAGTTCCACATTCGCCGGAGGAATGACAAGCGGCATTCGGCGAAGCGCGACACAAATTTCCTCGTCGGACGTGCGCGCTTCAACGGGTCGGCCTCCTCGTCCCCGAGACGCTTCCACCTGCCGAGCACCTGCGAAAGCGCGGCTTCGCGATAGAGCGCGTTGATGCGACGAGGATCTCCCCGTCGTCGATCTCCTCGTCTTCCTCATGGTTGACAGCATGCCATAAGCACGCCAAATGTGCCTGTGTATCAATTAGTTCTTATCCTCGCAGGCGGGTCCGACGCGTTCGAGGCCCGCGCCGGCACGAAAACAGGAGAACAGGAAATGTTTTACAGAAGTCCCTCACGCCTCCTGTTCTCATGTTCCCGACTTGACCACGCGC
>JAEDMC010000204.1 GCA_016303225.1 Kiritimatiellia bacterium | reverse complement strand
TCTCGATTCGCGTCCATCCCGCGTCTACAAATCGCGCAGCGATTTGCGTTCCGGAGAGATTCTTAAGAGGACTTTAGTCCTCTTAAGCGAGCTTTCTTTGTTACTTTCTTTGCTCGCGCAAAGAAAGTAGCCCTGGGGTGCAGGGGGCGGGAAGCGCCCCTGCGAAAGTACCAGTCAGCTGTAGGTGCCGGTTAAGAAGAAGGAGTCTTCCTGACGGAAGACTCCTTCAAAATCGGTTTTGCAAAGGGTGCGAAGCACCCTTTGCAAAAGGAAGTTACACACCGGTACGCTCGCGCCGGAGCTGCTCCGCAGCAGTGAAATTCGCCGTGGCAACATGCCCGGGCAGCGGGAGGATCTTTTCGTTGATCGCGTCGAGCATCCACTCGGGCTGCGGGAAGAAGAAGTCCTCGATCTCGTGCGCCGGGGTGATCCAGTTGCGGGCGCCGACGACGACAGGCGGGGCATCCAGATAGTCGAACGCCTGCTCGGAGATGACGCGCGCCATGTCGTTGAGGTAGGAGCCTCTCTCGCAGGCGTCGGAGGTCAGCAGGATGCGGCCGGTCTTCTTGACGCTCTCGATGACCTTGTCGTAGTTGAAGGGGTTGATCGAACGGGCGTCGATCAGCTCGGCCTCGAGGCCGTACTTCTCCTTGAGCATGTCGGCGGCCTTGACGGCACGGTACAGCGTCGAGCCGATGGAGAGGATCGTGATGTCCTTGCCTTCGCGCTTGATGTCCGGCTCGCCCAGCGGAATGATGTACTTCTCGGCCGGAACGCCTTCCTTGTGGAACTGCTCGGAGATGTCGTAGATGCGCTGGCTCTCGAAGAAGATGACCGGGTCGGTGCCGTCGAGCGCGGCGGCCATCATGCCCTTGGCGTCGTAAGGCGTCGCCGGGAAGCAGACCTTGAGGCCCGGGATGTGCGCGCACAGGCTCGTCCAGTCCTGAGAGTGCTGGGCACCGTACTTGGAGCCGACGGAGACGCGGATGATGACCGGCATCTTCAGCGTGCCGGCGCTCATCGCCTGCCACTTGGCGAGCTGGTTGAAGAGCTCGTCGCCCGCGCGGCCGATGAAGTCGCAGTACATGATCTCGCCGATGACGCGGCCGCCGCACATGCCGTAGCCGGTCGCGGTCGCGACGATCGCGGCCTCGGAGATCGGGGAGTTGAACAGACGGTGATACGGAATGACCTCGGTCAGGCCGCGGTACACCGCGAACGCGCCGCCCCAGTCACGCACGTCTTCGCCGTAGCTGATGAGCGTCGGGTCTTCGTAGTACTTGTCGATGATAGCCTCAAACACGCCGTCGCGGAAGTTGTAGGCCTTGTTCTTCGAATAGGGCTTGCCGCTGGCGTCGAAGCCGTAGCGCTCCTTTTTGGCGATCTGCTGGACACGCGGGGAGTCCGCCTTCGGGGCGAGGACGTCCGGCTCGCGGTCTTCCATCTTCGCGACGTCGCCGTTGGAGAACATCAGGTCGCCGATCTCGTTCGGATTCGCGACGAGGTTCATGCGCGGAGAGATCGCGGGGTCGATGGCGAGCTTCAGGATGTGCGCCAGCTCCTCGCGGATGGCTTCGATCTTCGGCTCAAACTCGGAGTCGGCGGCAATACCGGCGTCGACGAGGCCCTTGCGGTAGGAGAGCAGCGGATCCTGCGCCTCCCAGGCTTCGATCTCGGCCTTGTCGCGGTAGGAGGAGGAGTCGGACGGGGAGTGACCGGCATAGCGGTAGGTCACGACGTCGAGCATGCAGGGGCCTTCGCGCTTGAGGATGGTATCCTTCTGCACCTTCGTCGCCTCGGCCACGGCCAGCGGGTTGTAGCCGTCGACGCGCATCGCGTGCATCTGGTTCGGCGTAACGCCGGCGCCGAGACGCGCGGGGAAGTCGTAGCCCATCGTCTCGCCGCGGGTCTGGCCGCCCATGCCGTACTGGTTGTTGAAGACGTTGAACAGGAACGGCAGGCCGCCCTTCATGTCGTCGCCCCAGAGCTGCTTGTACTGGTCCATCGTGGCAAAGCACAGCGCTTCCCAGACGGGTCCGCAGCCCAGCGCGCCGTCGCCGATGTTCGCGACAACGATGCCCGGCTTGCGGTTGACGCGCTTATAGAGCGCGGCGCCCGCGGCGATACCGGCGGAGCCGCCGACGATCGCGTTGTTCGGGTAGATGCCGAACGGCGTGAAGAACGCGTGCATCGAGCCGCCGAGACCCTTCTGGAAGCCGGTCTCGCGGGCGAACATCTCGGCCATCGCGCCGTAGAGGAAGAAGTAGACGGCGAACTGCCGGACGTCGGTGACGTCCTTGAATTCGCGCTCGATGATGTTGTAGATGACGCCGTTGTTGTAGGACTTCATGATCTCGAGGAGCTTGTCCTCGGAGAGCTTATGGATCGCGGACAGGCCGCGGGCGAGGACTTCGCCGTGGGAGCGGTGGGAGCCGAAGGAGAAGTCGTCGATGTCCAGCGCGAGCGCCTGACCGACGGCGGCGGCTTCCTGACCCATCGACAGATGCGCGGGGCCGGGGTGGCTGTAGGCGATGCCGCGGTATTCGCTCGTCGTCTTGATGAGGTTGATCATCGTCTCGTACTCACGGCAGAACACCATGTCGGACCAGACGTCGAGGAGCTGGGCATCCGTGTAGTTGGCCTTCTCGTCCGCGACGGTCTTCGCGTACTGGTTGACGGGGATATCCTCAAAATGAATGAAACCCGGAGCGCGGAGGAAATTCGGGTCTGCGAATTGGGATTTCGGCATGTGTGACACTCCTTATGAAAGGTTTTATAGCGGATTTTCTGCCATTTTTTCGCGTTTTATATCGAAAAAGGGCAGTTTTTTCGACTTTAGAACTCAAAAATCGTCTCGCGGATGATCTCGGAGACCGTCGGATGCGGGAAGACGAGCTCGCGGATGTCCTCGACGCGCAGCTCGGTCTCGATCAGCGCGGCGGCGCCCCAGATGATCTCGGAGGAGCTGTTGCCGATCAGGTGCACGCCGATGACCTTGTTGTACTTCTTGTCGACGAGGATCTTGCACAGCCCGTCGCCGCCCTCGTTTTCCGCGACGAAGCGGCCGGAGTAGCGCATCGAGAGCTTCTTGCAGACGTAGTCGACGCCCGCCGCCTTCGCCGCTTCCTCGGACATGCCGACGCAGGCGACCTCGGGATTCGTGTAGATGACCGACGGGATCGCGTTGTAGCGCATCACGTCGCGCTTGCCGAGGATGTTGTTGACGGCCACTTCCGCCTCACGGTACGCCGTATGCGCGAGCATCGACTTGCCGTTGACGTCGCCCGCCGCCCAGACACCGGCGACGTTCGTCTGGCCGCGCTCGTCCGTGACGATCGCGCCGCGGTTCAACTCGACGCCCAGCGTCTCGAGTCCCAGCCCCGCGGTATTCGCGCGGCGGCCGATGCTCATCAGGATGACGTCCGCCGGGACCTTCTCGGTCTTGCCGTCCTTTTCATAGGACACGGCGCCCTTTTCCATGCCGACGACCTTCGCGCCGAGCCGGAAATCGATGCCCTTCTTCTGGTACTCCTTCAAGAGCAGCGCGGAAATTTCGGCGTCCGTCGGGCCCGCGATGTGGTCGAGCATTTCGACGACGGTGACGTGGGAACCGGCGGTGTTGAAGTAGGACGCCATCTCAAGACCGATGACGCCGCCGCCGATGATGCAGAGGTTCTCGGGAACGGTGGTCATGTCGAGGATCTCGCGGTTGGTCATGACGTAGCCCGCCTCAAGGCCTTCCTTCGAGCCGGGGATGGGCGGCAGGGACGGCACGGAGCCGGAGCAGATCAGCAGACGCGCGCCGGTGAGCACCTCGTCGCCCGCCTTGACGGCAAAGCCCTCGGCGGTCTTGCCCTGGATGGACGCTTCCGCCATGAAGACGGTGACCTTGTTGGCCTTCATCTTCATGCCGACGCCGCCGACGAGGGTCTTGACGACCTTGGCCTTGCGCTCGACGACCTTCGCGTGGTCGAGCTTCGCGCCGGTGACGGTCACGCCGTACTTTTCGGAGTGGATCGCGTGCTCATAGAGCTTCGCGGAGTTGAGGAGCGCCTTCGAGGGGATGCAGCCCTCGTTCAGGCAGACGCCGCCGAGGGAGCGCTTTTCGATCAGGGCAACGGAAAGACCCGCATGTCCCGCGCGTTCCGCCGCGAGATAACCGGCGGGGCCGCCGCCGATGACGATCAGATCATAAATCATCGTATTTTCACCTGCATTTTACAGTCTGTGCGCCCGATCCGCGCAAAATCCGGCGCGGATCGGGCGAAAATCGCGGGAAAGGAGCTTACTTCGCGAGCAGCACGTCGAAGCTTTCGAGGTTTGCGCAGAGATCCTTCAAGAACTTCGCCGACGGCGTGCCGTCGATGACGCGGTGGTCGCAGGTCAGGGAGAGTCCCATCGACTGATAGAACTCGAAGCCGCCGTCCTTGGCCGGACGCACCTTCGGCGCGACGGTATCGACGCCGAGGATCGCGGTCTGCGGCGGGTTGATGACGGGGGTGAAGCTCTCGATGCCCATGTTGCCGAGGTTCGAGACGGTGAAGCTGCCGCCCTTGAGGAGGTCGGGGTTGATCGCGCCGCCCTTGCACTGCTTGGCAAGTCTCTTGACTTCGGCGGCGATCTCGTTTAAGGACTTCTGGTCGGCGTTGAAGATCGTCGGCACGCCGACCAATAAATATCTCGGCGCCAACCTGCACCCCGAGTT
>JAEDMC010000203.1 GCA_016303225.1 Kiritimatiellia bacterium | reverse complement strand
GAGGGTGATTGCGGCAAACACTAGCGAGAACGAGGGTGAACTAAATCACCATGGACCGAGTACAAAGTATCTAAATATCCGCTTGCTTTTCGCGTCAGCAGTGTGATACAATTTTCATCGCTTGAAGGTGTCGTTTTTCGCGGGCGCGAGAGGTGCTGCCGGAGGGCTGGATTTTCGGTCATGAAAAAACGGGTGAAGTCCAAATATGAAAAACATAATTAAGTTCGATCTGTGCGTCGCGGCGTGTGCTGCGGCGCTTGTTGGGTTCAGTGCGTTCGGTGAACTGACGCCGAAGTCCTGGAACGGCGGCGCGTCGGGCGACTGGGGCGTAGCCGCGAACTGGGAGCCGACGGGCGTGCCGACGGCAGACGACGCGGTGACGATCGGCTCGGGCGTGGTGACGGCGTCGAACCTTACGGTCTCTGTCGGGTCGCTGACGATGGGTTCGGGCGCGACGTTGACCGTTTACGCCGAGGCGGTGGACAATTCCCAAGACCTCACGGCTTTTGCCGGCGACGGTGCGGTCGTTAACGTGGCCGGCGACCTTGCCCTGCAGTCCGGCGCATGGATCGTGCCGATTGCGGAGCCGGTCAGCGGCGGAACGGTGCGGTTTAATGTCGGCGGCAACGTTTCGATTGCAGAAGGCGGTGGTTTCGATGCAACGGGCAAGGGCTGGAAGAGTCCGTATGGTCCCGGATTCTACGGCTCCACGGGCTGGAGCGACGGACACGGCGGCAGCTATGGCGGTCTGGGAAGAACGGAAAAGGGCGGTCTCCCGACGGGAAAGACCTACGGATATCTCTTCGCGCCATTTCTGCCCGGCTCTCCCGGGCGCAACGCTGGCCGTCCGACGACCATCGCCGAGAACACCGGCGGACGCGGAGGCGGTGCGATTCGCCTGCATGTGACGGGCGATTTCGAACTCGCGGGTTCTCTGCTGGCCGACGGCGTCAACGGCGCGGGGACCGTCGCGGCGCCCAATAACGGCACGAGCGGAGCGGGTTCGGGCGGCGGAATCTTCGTCACATGCCGCAATTTCACACCCGCGTCTTCGGCCGTGATTTCCGCTGTTGGCGCCGATACGCGGTACGGCTGGGCCGGCGCCGGCGGCGGCGGACGCATCGTCATCGTCGCCGATTCGCCGACGCCCGCGCAAATCGAGTCGCTGTATGCGACTGGCGAGGCCGGGAATCTCATGCTGGTGACGACCAATGTCAACGACGTGGCGGAATGTCCGTGGCCGGCGCTCTGCAAACTGAACGGAGGAAAGTGCTGGACCGATGCGTCGTGGGCCGGCGATCCCGGCACGGGCGCCTATCTGTGCAACCTCGGCAGCAAGCGCGCGATCAGCGTTTCCGTCGTTCCTTCGGCGGCGGACATCACGCTGGCCGATCTCAACCTGCCGGTCGGAAGCTCGTTGGTGTCCGGCGAGATCACAGCGACGGCGGCGGAATACAGCTTTGTGCCCGGGACGGACTCCCGCGAACGACGCCGTTGCCTCGGTTTCGTCTTTTCCAACGATGTCGGCACCGTGGTGGCGGATGCGGCGCTAAGCTACGCGTTCGACGCGAGCGCAGCAGCGGCCAGGTCGTGTCTTGAGTGGAATTACACCGACCTTGAAAAGCGCCTTGTCATCGCAATTGACGGCGAAGGTGAAGTCGTCGGCTATGAGAACTGGTCGGATGACGGCACGGTGCTGACCCTGACGCCCGTTCCCGCCGAAGGGTGGCGCTTCCTCTGCTGGAGCGGCGAGGTTCCGAGCGCCAATCTCAATGACAATCCGTTGTCATTGACGATGTCCGTTCCGCGGGACATTACGGCGAAGTTCATTCCCGACGTTGAACTGACAGGGGAGGTTGCTGCCGTTCAGAATGGCGAGTGGTTCGATGCGGCGACGTGGGGCGGAGCGGGTGTTCCAGGGCCGGAGGCCTTGGTCACGATCGACGGCTTTGCCGTTAGGAACACGCAGGCCAGCGTTCCCAAGGCGGGGTCGATCACGTTGAGCGGCACGGGATCGCTGACTTTGGGCGAACTTAACTGTCCGTATAAGCCGCAGCTTGATGTCCGCGGCGATCTGGCGCTTTCCGACACGGCCGTCCTGACCGTCTATTCCTGCGGGCTCGATGCCGCAGAGGATCCTGAGGCCTATGTCGGCGACGGCGCGGTGATTTCGGTTGGGACTAATCTCACGCTGTCGGGCAGCGCGGTCGTGAACGTCTACTGCCACAACACGTGCGGGTCGAGTCCTCGGTTCACCGTCGGCGGCGATGTGACGGTCGGTGCCGAGGCGAAGGTCGATGCCTGCGGCCGCGGCTGGATCTACGGTTGCGGAATCGGCTTTGCGAATCCGAATACGGATGGGTGCGGCGGCACTTACGGCGGAAGGGGCGGCGGCTCGTCTTCGACGCGAACCTATGGCTTGGTGACGGCTCCCTTTTTGCCGGGTTCGCCTGGAAAGGCGGGGTGGAGCAATTCCGGCAATTCCGGCGGCGGCGTCATCCGCATTCATGCGGGCGGGAAGATGATGCTTGCGGGCACGCTTGACGCATCGGCGGAGGACAAGAGTGCGAATCACGGACCTGGTTCCGGCGGCAGCGTCTTCCTCACCTGCACCGAATTCAAACCCAGTACCGGGGCGAAAATCAAGGCTCATGGCGGTAATTCCAATTACGGATCGCAGGGCGGCGGCGGCGGCGGACGCGTCGCGGTTGTCATCGGCGGCTTGACGGCGGAGCAGCTGGACGCCCTTTACGCTATGGGTGAGTTTGAGGGGATGAACATAATTACGGATGACTTGAATGATCCCAATAAATACGATGCCGGATACACGGATGTCGTGGACGTAAGCGGCGGTACGGCCAAGAGTTCCGACTATAACGGCGCGAAGGGCACGAGCCGACTGCTGGCGAACCCGGGACAAAAACGTTCGCTGGTCGTTACGCTCTATCCGTCGGCTCAGGTCGTGACGTTGCCCGTTTGCGATCCGCCGCCCGGTATGCAGATGCTTGAGGGCGTTGTCAGCGCGACGGCGGTAGGGGTGAGCTTCGTGCCGGGAACGGATTCGCGGCAACGTCGCAACTGCACGGGCTATGTCTATTCCAACGATGTGGGTACGGTCACTTCCGAGGCGGCTCTTTTGGCGGAGCTTGATCTCTCCGAGGCGGGAGAGAAGGCCTGGCTGGAGTGGCGCTATGACGATCTTGAGTATCTCCTGCGCGTGACGTCCGTTGTGGGCGAGGGCGAGTTTCAGAACGTGGGCGACTGGCATGACGCCGGCAGTTCGGTGACGATTACCGCCGTTCCGGCGGACGGCTGGAAGTTCGCCTGCTGGAACGGAGAGCTGCCGGTCGCGGACAAACATGCGAATCCGCTGACGGTGCAGATGTCTTCGCCGAGGGACATCTCCGCATTGTTCGTGCCCGATTCGGATCCGTCCGGCGTGGTCACGGCGGTGAAGAACGGCGACTGGTTCGATACGTCGGTCTGGGATGTCGGCGCGGTTCCGGGAGCGAACTCCGAGGTCAGGATCGACGGAAAGACCGTTACGACGGAAAATCCCTACGATCTCAAGGTCGGGAGCCTGTCGTTGTCCGGCGCGGCGAAACTGACGCTGGGCATGAAGGATGAGGAGTACGGCGTCAATCTTGTTGTCCGCGGCGATCTCGTCCTTACCGACACCGCACAGCTCACCGTTTACGCTGGACAGCTGGATACGAACGACCTGGTTCGATACGCCAAGGGATCGACCAGGGTTTCTGTTGGCGGTAACATGATTGTCGGTTCGGGTTGTTGGGTCTATCCTTTCTGTCATCCGACGACTGGTGCGGCGGTCGCCTTTAGCGCTAATCGCTTTGACATCGCTGCGAACGCGGGCTTCAAGGCTGAGAAGGCGGGGTATGCCTACTGCAATGGTCCGGGAGCATATTATGGACACATCGGCAAAAATGGCTGGACGGACGAGGGACATGGTGCGTCATACGGCGGCGTCAATGCTCGTTTCCGCAGCAGCTATCCGGCGCAACCGACGTATGGCAACCCATATGCGCCGTTCTGGGCAGGATCCTCGGGTACGACGACGGAGGACAGCGGTTCGCCGGGCGGCGGCGCGATTATTCTCAACGCAATGCGCGACATCACCCTGGCCGGCTGGCTAGATGCGGATGCGAGCGCAACGTCAGCAAGGTCTGGCCTCGGTTCTGGCGGGTCGGTGTGGCTCAGGTGCAAAAAGCTCAAGCTTGACGCAGCGACCGCGAAGATCACCGCGAAGGGCGGCAACAACACGTGGGGTGGCGCGGGCGCGTCGGGTGGCGGACGCATCTGCATTGCCGAGGGTCGTCCGACCGATGAGCTGATTGCGAGGGTCGTCAATCTCGGCGATCGTGATGATTGTCCGCAGGTGAAAGGGTGGCAGACCGTATGCACCAATCTGATGGACGTGGCAGAGCTGTCGAAAGCAGGAATGGATGAGAACTATACCAATGTCTTCTCGGTTGTCGGCGGAACTGACGCGAACTTTTCGCCGCCGTGGGAGTCGCATTCGACGCCGGGCACGGCGGTGTGGCTGAAGGCGAACCGCGCGGGCCTTGCGATTATGGTCAGGTGAGCCAACAGAGGTGAGATTTGAGGCAAACAGACGGATGAAGGCGGCGGTGATTGCAGCGTTCGCCACGCTTATCCCTGATTTTTCATAGCCGCTGAAAAGCGCGGTTTTCTGCGCTGGAACATCG
>JAEDMC010000202.1 GCA_016303225.1 Kiritimatiellia bacterium | reverse complement strand
ATGGTCGTCGGCCGTCGGCTCGCGCCCGTCAAACGTCCACCAGCAGTCGCTCAAGGTGCCGGCCGCCTTCGCCGAGAACTCGACCTCACCCGGCGCAAACGGCGTCAGCTTCCGGAAGGAGATGCCGTAGTCCGTCTGCGACGCATCCCATTCGTAGCAGCCCTTGTCCGCCTTATCGCCGCTCACGCGCGGACGGCCCGCGAGGTCGAGGCCGCCCAGGTCCGCCCCGTCCGCCGCATCGACGGCAGCGGACGCCGGGTTCAGCCGGTAGTCGCCGTTTGCCGCATCGACAAAGCCGGGGTCGTCCGCCACATCGACGACGCCGTGGGCGACATTCCCCAGGCACAGGCAGTCGCGCACCGTGCCGCCGTCCTGCCAGATGCCCCCGCTGGCGAGACGGGCTTTATTCCCGACGACCGTGCAGTTGAGCACGCGGCCCTTCTCCGTGACGTAGATGCCACCGCCATACGAATAGCTCTCGTTGCCGACGACCAGCGAATTGCGCACCGTACCGACCTTCAGGTAGACGCCGCCGCCGCAAGCGTTGCTAGTATCGCCCTTAATGGGACCACTGGCGTTGGCGGAGCTTTGCCAGATGCGATTGCTGATGACCGTGCAGCGGTCGAGCAAGGCGTCGCCGACCTCCAGGGTCACGGCGCCGCCGCGCGTGCTTTGGCCGCCATACCAACAGAAGTTGTTCATGAACGTGCAGTCGACGACCGTCCCGCCCTCGAGGCGGCAGCCGGCGCCATTGACGGTATCCTTCTTCGTCTTGTGGTGGCTGATGACGCAGTTGGTGACGACGCCGGCCGTGACGCGCAGGCCGCCCCACTGCTCCTGCTGCTGCCCGTCCGCGTCCATGCCGGTGATGGTCAGGCCCGAGAGGACGGCACCCGCATGCAGAACCGTCACCATCGCCTGATACGCCGTCGTCATTGGCGCAAACAGGGACGTCTGCTCCGGACCGGCCCCGACGATCGTCACGCCCTTGACGACCGTCAGGCCGTCCGCCGGACGATACCAGCCGGGCGCGACATGGATGACCGCGCCGTCCACCGCGAGTGCGAGAACCGTGTTGATGTCCCGCGCGCCCTTCTCGGCCGTGTCGTAAGGATAGACGTCTGCGCCGTTTTCGGCGACATAGAAGTGCTTCTGGTTGACGCGCACGACATCCTGCCGCTCGACCGTCCCAGACTCCCCCTTGCCGTTCGTGACGCTCAGGACGACGGTGTACAAGCCGGACGGGAGCGGCAGCGTCAGCGAGGCGTCCGTCGTGTTCGTCACGATCGTATTGTCCCACTCGTCCGTCAGCGTCCACGTATAGGAGAGGCCCGCCAGGTCGTCGCCAGTCACGCGCGCCGTCAGCGTGATGTCATCACGGTCGAACGCGCCGCCTGCCGAGACGTCAAAGCCGCAGGAGAGCGCCGAAGGCGCAAACTCGTAGCAGCCCATGTCCGGCGCGGCGCCCTGCTGGCGGTCGTTCCCGTCAAGGTCGCCCGTCCAGTCCATCCAGTCCATCGGAACGGCCGCGTCGACAGCCGAGGACAGCATCAGCCGAAAGTCGCCGGCGCGCGGGTTCGCAAAGCACGGATCGGCGTCGATGTTCCCCTCCCCCGGCATCCGCGGCAGCGCACACGTGGCGGAAACCACGCAACGGCCGGCCAGGAGCCCCCAGTTCGCGTCCCCGACGACGCCCGTGTTGCCCCAGATCACGCAATTGCGAATGACAGGGTCGTTCTTAAAGTTGCTGTCGATGTTCTGCGCGTAGACGGCCGGCGTCCGCGACGAGGTCAAGTGGAAATTGCCCGCGACCGTGCAGTTCTCCATCACCCCGCCGATCAGGTGGACGGCGATGCCGCTCGCGGCGCTGTCATAGACCTGTGTGTTGTAGGCGACCAGCGAATTGCGCACCGTGCCGCCTTTGGAGTAGACGCCGCCGCACCGGGTTAGGGCCGTCTCGCCTCCGCCGCCCCAGACGAGGCGGCAGCTTTCGACCAGGCCGCCGCCGTTCAGCAGGGCGTTGTGGCCCATCGCCGGGTTGTTGGGATCGAGGCTATAGGTGCAGTTGTGGGTCAGGAGCGTCCGGCGCACGATTCCGCCATTGTTGAGGTAGACGCCGCCTCCGCCGCTGCTTTTGCACTCGAGCGTGCGGCAGTTTGTGATGACACAGCCGTCGACAAGGCCCGCCTGCTCGATCCAGACGCCCCGGCCGAATCCCTTATTGCGGGAGTCATCGCCCCGATCGAAGTCCGTCGTGACGGTCAGGTTATAGAGACGCGCGTCCGCATGCGCCAGCTTGAAGACCGAGCCCTCCGCCCCCGCGGACGACAACGGCTTCATCAGCTTCACGACCGCCTTCGCCCCGGGCGTCGCGCCCGCGACCGTCGAGCCGTTGTCGATGACAATCTGCTCCGTCACCTCATAGGTGCCGTCCGCCAGGCGGACATAGACGTTCGGACCCTCCTGAAGCGCCCGCCCGATCGTCGCGAATGCCGTCGCGGGGGCCTTGCCGTTATTGTTGTCGTCATCGCCTTCCGGGCTGACATAGACGACCGGCAGGAAGCTCGCCTCGAAGGCATAGGCACGATCGCGGACAGTGAACCGCAGCTCGAAGTCCTTGTCGTGGTCGGCCGGCATGTCGCCCGTCCACTTGCCGAAGTCAAACCCGTCGTTTGGCTTAACGGTGACGCGTACGCGCTTGCCCGTCTCGACCCATGCCGACTCGGGGGATGCCGACTCGACGGATTCCGACTTGACGAATGCCGTGCCGTTCCCGTCCGTCGTCGCCTTGACAAGGTACTCGACCTTCCACTGCCAGACGAGCTCATGCCAAAGGCCATCCGTGTTCGTATAGTCGCAGCTCGTGCCGTCGCCCTCGCGGACCAGCGTGCGCGTGAGGGACGCGGCGTCGACGGAATAGAGCTTCCAGCCGACGCAGGTGACGCGCTTCGTCTCCGAAACGTTGACAGGATCGGCCGGCGCCGTGCAGGTCCGCGTCTCGTCGCGAGCGACGGTCACGGCCCCATAGCCCGGCGACAGGGACGCGCAGGGGAATGACTCGGGCGCCCCCTTCACGTGCAGCTCGTCCGAATGCGAGGAGCCGACAACGCGGACGCCCAGCGACACCGGATTCTCGCTCACGTTCTCCTCCGACCAGACGAACGTAGCGTCCGCACCCGGCTGAGCGGCTGTCAGGAGGATGTTGGAACAGATGCCCTTCCCCCAGCTGATCAGCGTCGTCTCCGTCGTCTTATCGACGAATGCCGCCGGCGAGTCGGGCGCGACGTCGACCGTAATCGGCCACTCGCGCCTCTCGTTGCCGTTGTAGCCCAAGATATAGCTGGGGTTGGCGAAAGCATTGGAGAACGGCGGCGTCGCATAGCCTCCGACCGGCAGTGCAAATTCCAGCCGCACGTTCGCGGTCTCCCGACCCGAGCGGACCATCGCGTCCTGCCGCGAGCACAGGAAAGCCGGCTGTGCGCCGACGAACCGAATCGTGCCGCCATCCATATTCGAGCCGAGCACCACGCAGCTCGTCACCTTAAGCGTTGCGTTGTCAATCACCGTCAGGCCCCCGCCGAACACGTAGTCCGCGCAGGTGAGGGACGTACCCCGGTCGAGCAACAGTCTGCCGCCGTGGTCGTTATACAGGGTGCCCAGATTCCAGCTCGCCCCGTTGGACAGCCGCACCTCGCCATCGAAGGCACTCAAACTCGTGCCAGGCGACTCAAGCGCCACGCCGTCCAGGACCAGGCGCAGGCGCGCCCCGGAGAGGAGCAGTTCATTGTTCACGGACAGCTTCGGCTTTGCATCCTCCGCCTCCTGCCCAGCCGCACGGGCAAACGTGACCTCGGTGCCCGCCGCCGCCAGGTTGAGGGTTCCGACGCTCGTCGCCGTGCTCAGAACGATCCGCGCCTTTGTGCCGGCCGGGAAGTTGACCGTCGCCGCCGAGGACTGCGGATAGCCGCACGAGTCCCCGTTCGCCTCACCGTCGCTCCAGTTCGCCGAGTTTCCCCAATCGCTGTCCGCCGCGCCCGTCCAGGTGTAGGTCGTCGCGTCCAGCGTATGGCACGTCGCCACGTCCGTGCACGTCTCCGCCGTCGCCGTGCCGCCGCCGGACGTCGCCGATGCGCGCAGCTGCCAGGAGTAGTCCCTGTCAAACGCGGGGAAGGTGTGGACAATCTCGAATTCGCCGTCGCGGACGGCGATCGGCGTCTCGACCTGCACAAGAGACGCCTCTGCGGATATGTCGCGGACCCAGAGCGAGACCGTCGCCACGTCTCCCATGCCGACGTCCGTCAGCCGGCCCTTGAACGTCACCGTGCGGCGCTTGACCTCCGCCGAGACCGAGCCGAACACCGGGGCCCCCGCCATCTTCACACGCTTCGTCTGACTGCGCGTGCGCCGCCCGCCTGCCTCCGCCTCGATGCAGACGAAATACGTCTCGCTCGGAGCCAGGTATTTCGGCGACGACGTATTGGACTCGAAGATCGTCAGCTCGAAGGCGCCGGAAGATGGGCGGACGGAGCCGTCAAGCCTCGTCCAGGCATTGGTCATCTCATCTTCCGACGAGCCGACCAGCACCTTCAGCGTGCATGGCCCGCCGACGTAGTCCTTCAGGTCGCCCGTCACCTTCAGCTTGTCGCCCTGACGACCGTCGAGCGCGTCGAGGGAGACCGCCGGATCGGCGACGTCTCGCCAGTAGACGCTCGGCGACCAGACCGGGCGCGCCCCGTCAAGAAGGCAG
>JAEDMC010000201.1 GCA_016303225.1 Kiritimatiellia bacterium | reverse complement strand
TCGACGACCTGATCGAGCGTCAGGTCGGAGGAATCGATCTCGATGGCGCCGTCCGCCTTCTTGAGCGGCGCGTACTTGCGCGTCGAGTCAATCTGGTCGCGCGCGAGGAGCGAGGCCTTCACGGCGTCGGCGGACTGATTCGCGATGCCCTTCTCGACCTCTTCCTTCTGCCGGCGGCGCGCACGCGCCTCGGCGGACGCGGTCAGGTAGAAACGGGCCGGCGAATCGGGGAAGACCGCCGTCGTGATATCCCGTCCCTCGACGACGAGATTCCCCTGCGCCGTCATCCCGCGCAGGATCGCCGTGATGCGGTCTCGGACCTCCTTGACGGTCGCGACCTGCGAGGCGTGCGCGTTGATCTCCGGCGTGCGAATGCGGTTGCCCGGCGCCTCGCCCTTCACGTAGTAGGCGATCGCTCCGTTCTCCGGACGGCACTCGATCTCCACCTGCGCGGCGAAAGCCGCGACTGCCCCGGGATCGGACGTGTCGACCCTGTTCTCGAGACACTGCCACGTCATGATGCGGTAGAGCGCACCCGAATCGACGTGCAGATACCCGAGTTTCTCTCCGACAATGCGCGATACGGAGCTCTTTCCCGCTCCGCTCGGCCCGTCAATTGCGATTACGTTAGCCATTTTTAGGTGAAGGTTGAAGGTGAAGGTGAACAGTGGAATTTAAACTTTTTTAGGTGAAGGTTGAAGGTGAAGGTGAACAGTGGAATTTAAACTTTTTTAGGTGAAGGTTGAAGGGGAAGGTGAACAATGGATGGTTCCATATTTCTTGAGCATTGATCCCAACATCCTACCGACTTCGGACTGTAACAATTCAAGTTCTGGCGAAAGACTTTGGATATAGCCAAGTTCGACTGCGACTTGCAGCTGAGTCATCGTCTCATAAAGCGATCCGCGCGCAATGGCAAGGAAATGGACGTAATCAGCGTTAGATGCCCTGCCGTTGCCTTCTGCGATATTTGACGGGATCGACACCACTGCGCGGCGAAGCTGATCCGTCAATGCATACCTCTCGTCAGCCGGGAAAGCCTTCGCCAAAGCATAAACCGCCTTGACCAGCTCCATAGCCTTCTGCCAAACGATCAGATCTTTAAAAAATCCGCTGTTCACCTTCACCTCTCACCTTCACCTCTCGTCTTCAGTGTGTTTCCTGATAGAACATCAAAAATGTATACGCGACAAAAACGAGGACCCAGACCGTCGCCTCCTTGCGCTGAATCGCGCCAGGCCACTTCGGATGCTTCCAGTTGATGCCGAAGAACATGATGGAAAGCGACAGCGCCATCATGAGCGGCAGATCGCGCGTGAGGACGTAGTGCGAAAACGCCGGTTCGCCGTTGGGTCCCGGAACAAGGGGCGAAATGCACGTCGCCAGACCCACGACCGCAAGCGTGTTGAAGAGGTTGGATCCGACAATGTTCCCGAGAACGAACTCGTGCTCGCCGCGCCGTGCGGACGCAACCGCGCTCGCCAACTCCGGAAGCGACGTCCCCGCCGCGACAATCGTCAGTCCAATCACCAAATCGCTCACGCCGCAGAATTTCGCAAAGTCCACCGCTCCCCAAACGAGAAAATGCGAAGATCCGATCAACACGCCCAACCCCACGACCAACTTCACAATTGGAACGAGGATATTCTTTTGTTCGACTTTGGATTCCGCCTTCACCTCTTCTTCCGGCTGATCCTTTGTTTTCTGGTCGTACCAGCAGTAGAGCGGAAGGATGACGAGAAATGCCGCAAGGAGAATGATCGCCTCAACGCGCGAGCAGGAGCCGTCCTTCAGCATGATCAGCGAAAAAAGCGAGATGAGCGTAAGTCCTGGTCCTGCGATGAAAGTGACGGACGGCTTCACGACGAGCGGGAAGATGAGCGTCGCCACGCCAAGGATAATCGCAATGTTAAAAATGCAACTACCATAGGCGTTGCCCAGCGAGAGGTTCGCATGGCCGGAAATGCCGGACATTGTCGAGACGCAGAGTTCCGGTGCACTCGTGCCGAAGCCGATGATCACCATGCCGATGATGAACGGCGAGATGCCAAGCGCCTTGGCGACCGTTGCCGCACCGTCCACAAACAGGTCGCTGGACCACGCCAGCGCCGCGAGTCCGCCCGCCATGAAAACCAGCGAAAGCCAAAATGGAATGTCAGAACACACCTCAAACCTCAGACGTCAAACGTCAAACCTTCTCAACCCTCATCGTCAGATTGTTCTGAGCGACAACCCTCACGTTGGCTCCGACGGCGATCGGCTCGTCGGCTTCCGCCGTCCATTCCGCGTCACCGAGCAGGATGCGTCCCGCAAGCGGCGGATTGATCGCCGTCGTCACCTGCCCGATCCGGCCGACCGACTCGTTGTCAAAGTCCGTCTTCGTCTCGACCTTGCCGCCCACGAAGACCTTCTTCAGATACTGGCGCAGGAGAACGATGTAGAGAATCGAGAACACGGAGAACGCCGCCAGCTGCCAGGTCGGCGAGAACGCCTCGCCGAAGGCAGATCTCAGGACGCCGACGGTTGCCGCCGAGAGTCCGAAGAAGCAAAGAATGAATCCGGGTGCGATGAGCTCCAGCAGCATCAACGCCGTCCCGGCGTAAATCCACAACCATGCACAAGTTAACATGCCGTGATTATACCATATTTTCAGGAGACGCGGCTCATCTGCGAACGAAGCGAGCGGCGAAGGCGCCGTCATGTCCGGACTCGAAGGGAACCGACTCGCGGGTCACGTCCAGCTTGAAGTCGGGATGCCGCACAAGGAACGCATTCACCTGTTCGAGATTCTCCTCCGGCTCGTTCGAACACGTCGAATAGACGAGCGTTCCCCCTGGTGCGACCAGCGGCTCCACCTGATCAAGGATCTCCGCCTGCAGCTTTACGAGCGCCTCAAGCTTTTCAACCGACCAGTTCCACCGCGCATCCGGCCGACGGCGAAGAACGCCGGTGTTGGAACACGGCGCATCGACCAAGACCTTGCCGAAAGCAATCGACTGCAATCGACAGCTGTCGAGGGCGTCCGCGACCTCGACCTCCACACCCACCCGCTTCAGGTTCTCCTCGAGCTTGCGGCGGCGCTTCGGGTTCACCTCGCACGCCGTCACCTTCGCCCCGCGCCACGCGAGCTGAATCGTCTTCCCGCCCGGCGCCGCGCAGGCGTCGAGAATCTCATCGCCCGGCTTCGCGTCCACCAGCTCGACCGCGAGCGCCGTGCCCGGATCCTGCACAATGAACCCTCCCTCGGCGAATCCCGGAACCTCTGTCACCTTCTTGCCACGCTCGAGCGCCACGAAACTGCCGTCCTTGCGGGCGAGGAAAGTCTCCGCCGGCTCGTTGTGCCACGCGCAGAGCTTCGCCGCGTTCTCCTCGCCGAACCGGGCCGTCCAACGCCTCACCAATGCCGTCGGGAAACTCTCGCGCTCCTCCAGCGGAGCGGCAGCAATCATCTGCTCGAACTCCTCGCGACGGCGAATGAGATTGCGGAGAACGGCGTTCACCACCTTGGCGACCGACTTGTTGTCGCATTGCTTCGCCGCCTCCACGGTCTCGTTGACCGCGGCAAAGTCCGGCACCTCGTCCATATAGAGGACCTGTGCCGCACCCACGTAGAGAAGCGCCTCCAGCTCGCCCTTCGGCCACTTCGTCACGAGCGCGCCCAGCACCTTGCGGAGCGGCCTCAACCGCCGGATGACCGTATAGACGAGATCCTGGACAAACGCGCGGTCCGGACCCTCCGGCAACAGCGTCGCCGGAAAGTCCTTCGTCGCGAGCCAACGCACAACGGCAAATGCCGCGGTCCGACGGGAATTGGTATTTTTCTTCATATCCTTTCCTGCTTCTTCAACGCATTCATCGTCCGACCTCGACCCGTTCGGATGTCGAATGGGCAGTGAATTCCGGCGCGTACATGCACTGGATCTGCGCAAGCCCGCCCGCGAAGGTGCCGCGCTGCTGCACGCGATACGAGGTCTCCAGGACGAACTCGCCCTTGTTCAGCCGGTCGATGTAGTAGTGTGTCGCCGTGTCGCGCGTCGACTGATAGTAGCCGACTCCGTCCTGCCAACGGTAGGACGACAGCACGTCCATCGGTTCGGCGGACGAGGGACGCTCGTCCTGGATGTGCACGTACTCGAGCACACGGTCACACCGTATCTTCAGCCGCGCCACCAGCTCGTCGCCCTGCTTCAGCGCGCCCGTAATCGGCTCCAACCGCGCGCCGTCTTTCGTGCAGACCTTTCGGAAATAACGCTTCTCGATGCGCAGCTCCTTCGGCGCAGACAAACGAACCTTCTCGACGTTCTCGAGATAAGTCCAGTTCACCCCGCCCCAGACGATCCCCTTCGGCTGGTCGCTCTTCAGGACGATCTCGCCCATTTCCGGCTTCACTTCCGCGCCGCGCCAGCTCGCCGAATACGTCCCCGACCCCTGCACGGCGTTCGTCTTCGGCGCTTCCGTCCCGCCCAGCGTCACCGTTGCGAGCGCATCGCCCGCCAGGAGGTCCGTCCCGCCGCCCGCGAGCAGCGCGTAAATCGCCTCGACCGTCGACACGGTCGAGTTCCACGCCGTCGTCTGCTTCTGCTTGAGCAGCCACACGCGCAGCTCGTCGACCGTCGCCCAGTCGTTCGCCACCTCCTGAAACGCCGCGATGACTGCCACCTGCATCATGACGGCCGAACCGAACACGTCGCAGAAGAACCCCTCGCGCTTGTAGTAAAGGCCGAATTCCTCGCTTCGGACGGCCCGCTCCTTCAGCGACTTCAGAATGTCCGC
>JAEDMC010000200.1 GCA_016303225.1 Kiritimatiellia bacterium | reverse complement strand
CTTTCGTGTGTCAGCCCGGAGGGCTCGGCTGGACGGGGTGACAAGCCGATGTTCCAGCGCAGAAAACCGCGCTTTTCAGCGGCTATGAAGAATCAGGGATAAGCGTGTAAAGGTTGGTAAGAGTGTAGCAAAAAAAAGCGGCGCGCCGCAAAGGGGAGTCTTGGTGCGGCGCGTCGCTCGGGTGTTCAGAGGTGGGGTTATTTCTCGGCGAAGATGGTCACGGGCCCCATGATGCCGCCAGTGCCGATTTCATTGGGCCCCTGGCCGCGCGTGGCGTAGAAGTCGAGGACATTCTTGCCGGGACGGAGCACCCCCGTGGCATCGAAGAGCACGGGCCGTCCGAACCAGCCGGGGAAGTCGCCTGGCTTGTCGGGCGTGTGGTCGCCGGGGGCCTTCTCAGACCAGCCTTTGAGCCGCTTGCCGTTGCACCACGCCGCCAGCCCGCCATCGGTCGAGGCGACCCAGATGCGCAGCGGCTTGCCCGCGGGAATCGAGGGAATTTCGACCTCCGTCCGGTAGCGCATCGAGCCCATGTGGTTGTGCAGGCCAAGGGAAGACCAGGTCTCGACCGCAACATCGGTCTTCGGCCAGAGTTTCGTTTCCGCCACGGTTGCAGGGCGCACGGAGGCGTCCACGCCGTTGGTGAGGGCCTGGTAGGCGAATTGGCGCAGAGGGGCGCTGATCAGGAGCGTCGAATTGGTCGAGAGCGCGTCGGCACTCTCGTGCGTCCGACGGTAGAACCAACTGTAATAGTCGGCCGCGAAGGAGTAACTCTTCTTGTTCCACCAGCAGGAGGCGAAGCACTTCGCATCCTTGTACTTCGTAGCATGGGTTCCCACGAAGTCGATCCAATTCTCCGACCGCGCGGCAAGCCCCTTCCACGACCCCTCAGCAAGTTCCCTCCGCAGCCGGACGAAGTCGAGCGTCAGCTTCCACGATGCCTTCGCCAGACGCACCCGCTCGAGTTTCTTCGGGTCCCCTGCGACCTCGCGCTCCGCCTGCTCCAGAAGCTTCCAAAGCGGCTCCGTCCGTTCCGGCGTAAACCGCCGCAGATGCCCCCAAGCGGCCCCCGAATATTCCGGCGTCTCGACCCAAATCCGGTCAACCGCGTCAAAGAACTTCCACATTGTCCCCGAGGCCGCTCCATAGAGCCCGTCGCACGCCTCCTTGAGCAGTTTCCAGGGGTCTTGGTGCGGATCCCAGGCCATGCGCATAGCCATCCAGCTGGCCGGCGCGAAGAACTCGTTGTTCCCCGCTGTTTCGGGCTGCCAGTAGCGGCAGGAGCCTTTCTCGTAGATGGTTTTGATGTCTCCGGCCCACTTGCGCCAACAGGGGAAAGTGGTTTCGGGGGAGGCTAGGAAGTAGCCGTAGAGGTAGTAGGAGACGGCATCGGATTTCGCGCCCCAGCCTTCCACGATGTGGCGCAGGGCGTCGTTGTCGGGGACGGTATCCATGGCCATGGGGTGGGCGCGAGAGTAGGTGATGGGGGCGATTTGGATTACGAGGCGTTCGTGGGGCTTTTCGCGGATGGGGGGACGCGTATATTGGACATAGGCCAAGGCGCAGAAGTTGAGGTCTGGATGGTCTTTGAGGGCGCGTTCGACTATGCGGTTGTAGAAGACTAGGATGCGGTCTGTGATGGAGGTTGTTTGGAATGTGGGGTCGAAGTCGCCGGCATCGAGTGCTTTGTCTTCTGGTGATTCGTCGAATCGGGCGCCGTCGTTTGGCGAGAGGCACCAGAAGGGCTGGGGGTTCTTGGTTTGGCGTTCGGAGATGACTTCGCCGATGCGGTTGGCGAGGGCGCGGTTGCTCCATTTGAGGCGTCCGTGCATGGGCTTTCCGTCGGCGTATTGTGCGACCCATTCGGGGTGGTCTTTGATGTCGCCCTTGACATAGGCTTCGAGGCAGTGTTGGGTGGGGACTTTTGGGCCTCCGGCGCGGTTGCGGCGCAAGCAGTCGTCGTCAAATCCGTAGCCGTTGGGGATTCGGGCATAGGTGTAGGGGGAGAGGGCGCGGTCTTGTACGGGGTAGACGAGGGTTGGCTTGCGGGGGAGTTCCTCACCGAGTTCGGAGGGGAAGTACCAGCGGCACCCGATGTCGTCGAGGAATGTGTAGACGGCGTAGGAGTCGGCTAGTTCGGTTTCGCCGTAGAGGCCGATGCCCTTGGGGCCGGAAACGATGCGCATGCCTTGCCCGAAGGGTGCCTTGGCGGTGCAGGGGCCGAAGAGTTTGCGGGCGGTCTCTCCGATGCAGATGGGGATGCGGCCTTTGGCCTCTTCGGGGGTCTGGACGGTCTCTATTTTCTGTCCGGTGACTTGCCCGAGGCAGCGGGCGAGGTCTGCGAGGGAGGCTTTGAGTCTGGGATCTTTGGTCGGAGGTGCGACGATGACGCACCGGGCCTCTTTTTCGCCCGCCTTGGCGAGCGTCAATTCGCTGCCGTGGGCGCAGAGCGCGGCCGCGGCAAGTAACATAACGAGCGTAGTCTTCACAACGATACCTTTCTATAACATAATTTGTTCGAAGTCTACCATATCCTCCCTTTGGTGTCAAATCGCGGTAGTCGGCCATTACGCTCTGATCGGCTTGGAAGTGGTATAATATCCTTTATGCAAGAGATGACACTAGAGGATTTGCAGAACGAGCTACGCCACGGGTCACGCGTGGCGCTGCTCGTTCGACATGCCGAACGCCCGAAGATCGATCCGAACGATCCGTCGTTCGGCGATGCGTTGCCCCTCACTTACGAGGGGCAGCGCACGGCTCGGAAGCTCGGACGGCTGCTCGGGGAGTTTCGTGACGACGTGCAGTTCGCCGCGAGCCCGCTTTGTCGTACGCACATGACCGCCGCCTGCATTGCCGAGGGAATGGGCCTCCCCGATGCGGAGATCCTGACGGACGGGCGGCTGGGCAACGAATCGTTCTACTATGCCGACGCGGGGGAGGTACTGGAGGTCTTCAAGCCAAACAACTTCTTCACGGCCTGTTTCGACTACTTTGCAAGCGGTGAGCAGCGCGGCTTCCGGAACCTCTACGCGGCGACGGACGCCTTTGAGACGTGGATCGCGACGAACATGAGGAAGCGGCTTTTCGTCATTGCCACGCATGACCTCTATGTTGCTGCGTTTCTTGCCGCGCGCAAGGCCGGCACGTTTTCACGAGAGACCTGGGTGCGATTCCTCGATGCGGGCGCGATCGTCGTTCGGCCGGACGGCACGCGGCGCTATGCGCTCGTGCGGACGAATCTCTCGAGGGGCATCGTCGGCGTCTACAAGCCCAAGATCTCCGGCGTCGTCTTTGACTTCGGCGGCGTGATGACGACTTCGACGATGCCGGCGCGCGTCCGCGCGTGCGTCCGCGAGTTCGGCATCGACTGGGCTCATTTGGAGCAGGGCTTTGCGCGGTACCGCCGGCTGATGGACGGCGACTTCATCAGCATGGACGAGATGTACGACCTCATCTGGGCGGACGCGGACATCCGGATTACGGACGAACAGAAGGCGCGAATCCACGAGGAGGACATCGCGAGCTTCCTGGACGAATACGTGAACCGGACGACCCTCGGCTGGATGAAGGCGCTCAAGGCCGAAGGATACAAGATCGGCATCCTCACCAACATGTCGTCCGAGTTCGCCCGGCGGTTCCGCAAGGTTTTCGCGGACTTCATCGCCGTTGCCGACGCAATGGTCATTTCCGGCGAGGAGAAGATGTTCAAGCCGCAGAAGCGCATCTACGATCTTCTCGGCGAGCGGATCGGGCTGCCGGCCGAGGAGCTCTGCTTCGTCGACGACGCAGAGGCGAACTGCGAGGGCGCCCGGCGGGCGGGCTGGCACTGCATCCAGTTCGAGTCGAACGAGCAGGCGGAGCGTGACTTCAGGACGCTGGTCGGGTGATGGACAATTTCCTTGCGGTTGCGCAGCAGGTGGCGATCCTCTTCGTGCTGATCGGCACGGGAGCGGCGCTCAGGAAGCTGAAGGTCATCCCCGAACACGCGATCGAGGGACTCGTCAACCTGCTCATCCTGGTTGTGACGCCGTGCCTGATCATTGATGTCTTCCAGCGTCCGTTTGACCCGTCGATGCTGAAGGGGCTGCTGCTGGCATTTGCCGTCGCCGCGCTCGGACACGTCGTCGTCATCGCGATCGCCTCTGCGCTGGTGCGTCATCCTGACGCGAACGTGGTGCGTCCGCTCCGCATGGCGGCGGTTTTCTCCAATGCGGGCTTCATGGGACTTCCCCTCGAGCAGGCGCTTCTCGGGGAGCGCGGCGTCTTCTACGGCGTCGTCTACATCGTCGTCTTCAACCTCTTCATGTGGAGTTGGGGCGTGAGAATAATGGAAAATGGAAAATCGAAAAAGGAATCCTTTTTGCTTTCTCATTCCGTTGTTAATCCAGGGACTGTGGGGATCGCCTGCGGGTTGCCGTTTTTCTTCCTGTCGGTGAAGTTGCCGGCGGTCGTCGGCGTGCCGGTTCACGAGATCGCGACGCTCAATACGCCTGTCGCCATGATCGTAATCGGCTATTACCTCATGGGTGCGAAGCTTGCGCGGGTGGTGAAGATGGCGTGTGTCTACGTGGCGACGACCGTCCGTCTGCTCGTCTATCCGCTCCTGATGATCGCCGTGCTTTATCCGTTTCGCCATGCGCTCGACCGCAACATGATGCTTGCCGTCGTCATCGCGGCTTCCGCGCCGGTGGCGGCGATGGTCTCGATGTTTGCGGCGAAGTTCGGACGGGACGTCGACGTTTCGGTCGCGGTGGTGAGCGGCTCGACGCTCCTGAGCATCCTCACGATGCCCGTCGTCATCGCCTTTGCAATGAGCGTCCTATGA
>JAEDMC010000199.1 GCA_016303225.1 Kiritimatiellia bacterium | reverse complement strand
GGCGGCGACGAAGGCGGTCGAGGTGACGGACGAGTGCATCGGCAAGATCCTGCCGCGCCTTCTCGAGCTTGATGCGCATGTTCTCATCTACGCAGACCACGGCAACGCCGAGCAGATGGTCGACTACCAGTCGGGCCTCACAAAGACCTCGCACACCCTGAACCTCGTCGACTGCTTCTACGTGGCGAATGACGCGGCGGGCGTGCGCCTCACTCCGCTCGCGAAGCTCTCCGCGATCGCGCCGACCGCGCTCCAGATGCTCGGCATCCCGGTTCCGCCGGAAATGACCACGCCCTCGCTCCTCGCGGGCAAGGAACCCTGGTCAAAAACCGCGTTGAACATTTAAAAGCAGGCAGTTAGCTGCTTGTCAAAATGTTGTGTTCGGGTTGCGCTCGAACACAACATTTTGTATAATATGCGGCATGAAGCGATTTGTTCGTGCTGTTCTTCCCGCGTTCCTTCTGGCGGTTTCGGTCGGTCAGATTTACGCATTTACCAACTTTTCCGACGGAATTGCAGCGTATATTTCGACGGACGCGGCGCCGGTTACGAAGGCGCAGGTGCAGTTTGCGTTTTCGCTCGGTATCTTCTTCCTCGGTATGGGCGCGGCGTTCTTCGGGAAGATCGTCGAGAAGAACATTCGTCTTTCAACGCTGATCGGGACAACGCTCTTCATTTCAGGCTTGCTCGTGACGGAGCTTGGCGTCAATCTGAAGAGCATCTGGCTCATCTACCTTGGCTATGGCTTCCTCGTCGGCACGGGAACGGGCGTCATCTACATTTCGCCCGTGAAGACGATGATGCTCTGGTTCTACGAGCACAAGGCGATTGCCGCGGCGCTGCCGATCATCTCGTTCGGACTCGGCTCGACGCTCTCGACGATTCTCTTCAAAGGGATTCACTGGGGGAGCGAGACATCGTTCGCGCAGTTTCACCTGCGCGGATTCGAGACGTACGGCATCACGCGTGTCTTCGTCGTCTTCGCAATCTTCTACGCGGTGCCGATGTTCGTCGCGTCGTTCCTCCTCAAGAAGCCGAAGCTGGAGCAGCAGAGCTTCGGGCACGGTATCCCCGGACTTGAGTTCCACTACCGGACGCTCTTCAAGGACTCCTACTTCCTTCGCGCATGGCTCTTCATGTTCCTGAACATCAGCTGTGGACTCTGCCTCATCCCGCTGGCGAAGCAGATGATGGCATCGCCGACTGTCTCGTATCCCGAGAAGCTCATCACCTGGGTCATCGCGCTCTCGGGTCTTATGAACGGCGGCGGACGTTTCCTCTTCGCCTGGTGGTCAGACCAGCTCGCGAAGCGCATCAACATCCTGCTCATCATCCTTGCGATCTCCGTCGGCATCATGGCGCTCAGCTTCTGGCCGCTGATGATCGGTCTCACGCTACTCTTGATCAATGCCTGCTACGGCGCGGGTTTTTCGGTCATTCCGGCGATTCTGGCGGACAACTACGGCATGACAAACATCTCGAAGATTCACGGCGCAGTCCTGTCGGCATGGGGATTTGCGGGCCTTGCCGGCAACCAGGCGGCAATTCTTGTTTCGGACAAGCTCGGCTTCGGCTTCCTCGGCGTTGTCACGATGCTCGTTGTCTTCTATTCGCTCAACTTTCTTAATGTGGTCACGCTCAAGCGGTCGATGACGCGGAAGGGGTGATTTTGGTATAATTACCACAATTTATGCGGTTTAAGGAACTTCACGTCCGAGTCGGTCTCTTCGCAGTTTCGCTGCTGGCGATGCTGTGGGGGTATCAGCTCATGTTGATGCGGCACGTTCCGAACGTCTTCAATGAGCCGCTTGAGGACATGAGCTACGGCTGGTACATTCCGCTGTTCTCGCTTTACGTCCTCTGGCAGGAACGGCGCAAGATCGTCGAATCGCTCGGAAAGCCGTCCGTCATCGGTCTCCTTTTCGTGCTGCCGTCGTTGTTCGTCGGGTTTCTCGGCATTCGCGGGTTGCAGGTGCGATTCGAGATTCTCGGTTTCATCGGGCTTCTCTTTGGCCTCACGTGGACGTTCTTTGGACGACGGACGGTCGGCAGCGCCATCTTTCCGATCGGTTTTCTCCTTTTCTGCATGCCGTTGCACTCGTATCTCGATCTCGTGACGATCCATCTCAGACTTCTCGCGGTGTCGATCGCGGCGGGAACGCTGCAGGGCTGCGGCGTGGAGATCGTCCGTCAGGGCACGATGCTGGCGTCGCCGACGGGTGCGTTCGCAATTGACATCGCGGAGCCCTGCAGCGGCCTCAGGTCGCTTTTCGCGATGATGGCCTTGACGGCCGGCTATGCGTATTTCACGCAGCCGACATGGTTCCGCCGCGGACTTCTGTTCGCGTTGTCGATTCCGATCGCCATTCTCGGCAATGTCTCGCGCATCTTCTCCATCGTCATCGTCGCGGCGACATGTTCGGCGGACTTCGCAACGGGCTTTTACCACGACTATTCGGGCTACATTGTCTTCCTGGTCGCCATCCTGCTGATGGTCGCGACGGGCGGGCTCATCACGAAAGGAGCGGAGAAATGCGCGGCCTCGTGATTCCGATTGTGACGACCGTGCTGATGGTCGGTGCCATGCTCTATCAGGCGCGGGAGATCGATCCTGTCCTCTGTGAGCCACCGGCCGTGCGGCTCGGGGAAATCGCCGGATTCGAGTCCGAGCCCGTCGAGGTGAGCGAGGCCGAGCTGACGGTCCTGCCGGCGGACACGAAATTTGACAAGCGGGCGTATCGGGACGAGTATGGGCGGCAGTTTCACGTGTCGGTGGTCATCGGCGGACGATCGAAGAGCTCGGTTCACCGTCCGGAGCTCTGCCTGCCGGCCCAGGGCTTCCTGATGACCGATCCGCGGACGGCGACGGTCGGTGACGTCGACTGGCACTTTGTCACGCTTGCGCGGCGTGATGCGCCGTCCATGGGCTTCGCCTATACCTTCTTCAATCAGGCGGGTTACCGCACGTCCTCGCATGTCAAGCGGATTTTCCGTGATGTCGTCGACCGCAGTATCATCGGACGCATCGACCGCTGGGTGATGGTGACGGTTTATGCGTCGACCGCCGACGAACGCACGCTCAGGGACTTCCTGACGAAGCTGAAAGAGGTGATCAAGTGATCGCTAAACTCCTGCCGTATCTGTCCGTCTTCTTCGGGTCGCTGGTCGCCACGCTGATCCTGACACCGATTGTACGCGAACTGAACCGCAAGTTCGGCATGGTCGACAAGCCCGATCCGCGGCGCATCAACACGGTGCCGATTCCGCGCGGCGGCGGCCTCGCGATTGTCCTCGGACTTGTTCTTTCGTATGGAGGCTTTCTGCTGGCAACCGGACGGCCGGTGATGTTTGGTGTGCCGGATGCCACATCCTTCAAGATGATTGCCTTGTCCGTTGCCATCTCCTTGCTCGGACTGGCGGACGACAAGTTTTCCCTGTCGCCGAAGCTGAAACTCTTTGGGCAGCTTGTCATTGCCTTCCTCGCCTGGTTTTGGGCGGACCTCGGGTTCCGAGACCTCTGGCCGGAACTGCCGCGGTGGCTGGACTGCGTGCTGACGGTCTTCTGGATCACGGGCGCCGTCAACGCCTTCAACCTGATTGACGGACTGGACGGCCTTGCGAGCGGTCTTGCGCTCATCGCCGTCGTCGGCATGGCGGGAAGTGTCTTCTTCGTCGGCAACCCGTCGCATACGCTCCTCTACTTTGCGATTGCGGGCGGACTCTTCGGGTTCCTCCGGTACAACTACCATCCGGCGTCCGTGTTTCTCGGGGACTGCGGTTCAATGTTCCTTGGTTTCGCCGTTTCGACGCTGCCGCTCGTCTCGCACGTGCCGAATTCCTTTCTTGTGTCCGTCGGCGTGCCGCTCCTGGCGATGGGCGTGCCGATCTTCGACACGGCGCTGGCCATCGTTCGACGGCTGATTCGCCGCCTGATCGCGCGCGGCAATGTGGCGGCGGACGGAGAGGTGATGACGGCCGATTCGGACCATCTCCATCATCGCATCCTGCGGTCGACGGGACTCAATCAGCGGCGGACGGCCTGGATTCTCTACGGGATCGCCATGGCGGCCGTGCTCTTCGGTCTGGTGGCGATGTCGCTGCAGTCTCGTGCGGGCGGACTGTGGCTGGCGGCCGTCGCCTTCGCCGCATTCGTCATCTTCAAGGACGCGACGATCGAGCTGTTCGACGCGGGACGCCTCCTCAACCGCGTCGCTCATTTGGAGGATCGCAAGTCGCGTCGCCGTTTCGCGGTCTGGACTTTGCCGTTCTACGTGGTCTTTGACACTCTGGCGTTGGTTGGGGTCTATTTCTTCTGCGCGTTTGCGCTCGGGCTTCATCAGGACGAACACGCGCTCCGCTCCTATCTGCCGGTTCGCGTTGTCTCGGTCTTCGCCTTCCTCGTCGTCTTCCGGATCTATCGCACGGTCTGGTCCCGCGCTGTTGGGTCGAATTACCTCCGGTTGCTCTTGGCGTGCGTGCTCGGCTCGGTGGCTGGTTCGGTTTTCATCTACTACTGGCCGTCACTGGTGACGACGCGTCTCAATGCCGTGACCTTTGCCTTTGCCATCCTGTCGTTTTCCGCGCTTCTCGTGATTCGCGTTTTCCGCGGGTTCATCCGCGATCTTTTCTATGCGCTGGACTGCTCGCGCCTCAGGAACCGCAAGGACGTCTCGCGCGTGCTCGTGTACGGCGCGGGGCTCCGCTACAAGTTTTTTCGCCGCGAACTTGTCCGCTCGACCTCGGCGAACGACCGCATCATCGTCGGGCTTCTGGACGACAACGTCTTCCTGAAGGGGCGCTACATCGGCGGCATCCGCATCTACGGCACGATTCAG
>JAEDMC010000017.1 GCA_016303225.1 Kiritimatiellia bacterium | reverse complement strand
GAGATTGAAAATGGGACTAAACGAAATTGCAATAGTAAACGCTGGCTCATCCCATAGCAACCATAAATTTTGAATTTCTTTTTTGCGCGTCAGCGCAGGGAGAAGATAGCAAGGAGAAACAGGGGTTAGGGGGAGAGGAGGAGAGGAAGGAGAACCCCTTTGTGAATTTCGGGACAAATGCTCCGCCAACGCTGCGGCATGGCAGCGCTGATTGTCCATGGTCCATTTGTTGTTCTGGTTACGGGTTCTTGCGGGGACGCCCTGGTTTTCTCTTCGGCAGGGCCAGCAGGGCGGCCTTCTTCGGGTCGACGGCTGGATTGAAATCGGGGTACTTCGCGATGTAGTTCATTAGGATTGCGATGTGACGGGCCAAGGCGATGAGCGCGACACGTCTTGGCATTCCCCTGTCGGTGAACCTCTTGTAGACAGGCTCAAGGAGATGATTGCTGTGGCAGGCGCTTACAGCGGCCATGTACAGTGCACTTCGCAGTTCCCTGCGGCCTCGCCGTGGCTTCGACTTCTTCTTGATCGTGCAGCTCGTGTTCTCGATGGGCGCGACTCCAGCCATTTTGGCGATGTCCTTGGACGTGAACGATCCGATGTCAGGACAGGACGACAGCATCGTGCTGATCAGCACGGGGCCAACGCCGACAACCTGCTCAAATCGCACGGCGAGGGCGTTCATCTTCTCGTCCGACCTTATCGCTTCGGTGCAAAGCTCGTCCATCTTTTCGATCTGTCTCTCAAGCGCGTCAATGACTCTTGAGACAGAGGCCCCGACGTCCTTGTCCAGTATGTTCTCGAGCTGATTGACGACAAGCGTCTTGGCCTTGATCAGGTTCCTCCTGACGCTGGTCGCCCGCTTGAGCCTCCTGTAACCGTCGGACATGGGTCGAACGAAGCGAAGCTGCTCCGGTTTGAGAGATGCCGCGAAATCCCGGATCATCTCGCAGTCGATGGCGTCCGTCTTCTCGAGCATCCCCTGGGATTCCGCGTACTTCCTCGTCTTCCATGCGTCCAGTCTGACGGCGGGAACTCCCGCGGCAAGACATTCGTCCGCAAGATTTTCCTCGTACGGTCCCGTGGCTTCGAAGCTGACAATGGCGGACATTGCCTTTGCCTTCCTGATGAGTTTGGCTCTGCTGCGTTTTGTGTTTCCGATGTGTTCCTTTGATCCGTCCGGATAGCAGATGTCGAGACATTCCTTGCCGACGTCCACTCCGATATGCACTCTGGCCTGGTTCATGGTATACTTTCCTTGTCATACGAGCTGAAACAACTGATGGATCCTGGAAGATCCATCAGCCCTTGCAACCATTCAGTTTATTGACCACGCAAAGTGGCGACGCCCTAGCTATGGGTCGGTTTATCGAACCCGGGGATGAACGGGCTTGTCGCCACCGCCCGGGAGACGATGGCCATCGTCTCCCGGGCATTCTTTTCGCCTTTCCTCGCGAATCGGCTATCCCAACACCTGTTGAGCAGGAACGGGAGGGAAGTCTATCAAAAAACGACTAGACAGGGATGAAGGGATCGGTGGAATCTCCTATCTGTTGATAAACACCATGAGATTTCTTTTTGCAGGAGTAAACCACTCCTAGAACTTTCGTTTACCTTTGCAACCGACAGCATTCGTACCGTCGGCGTCTCGCATTGACACCACATGTCCGACTGTGGTATCATATACGTAATCTTTTTTGAAAAACAATGCGCATAATCGGAGGGGCGAATGGCGGCGACGAGAGTTTCGTTGAGTATGGATGACAGCGTACTGGAACGGGCGCGGCATCATTCGGAGGTTCGCAAGGTCAGCATCTCCAAACTGTTCGTTTCGATGGTGTGCATGTTGGACGACGAGGAGAACCGTCAGCGGGAACTTCCGCCATTGGCACGGCAGCTGAAGGGCTTGTTGAAACCGAAAGAACCTCTCCCTGCGGACTGGGACTATCGTAAGCTTCTTGGGGAACGGATGGTCGAAAGGTTCGGTGGGTGATGAAAAAGCCAGTCCGAAGCGTTTACCGTAAGAGGCGGATTTTCCTCGATACGAACGTCATCCTTGACTTCTTCCTTGAACGGGAGCCGTTTTACTACGATGCGCTTAAACTTTGGGCGGCTTGCGAGGAGGGTGCGGTTGACGGATACGTCTCGGCTCTGACGATCAACAATGTCCACTACATCGCACAGAGGATCAAAAACCCGACAACGGCCATGATTGCAGTGCGCGGCATTCTTGATGTTTTCAATGTCGTGCCATTGGACAAGGAACTGTTGCATCGTGCGGCGAATTTGCACGACAGGGATTACGAGGACGACATCCAGCTCCAATCGGCGGTCAAGGCGGGATGCTCTCACCTGTTCACGCGCGATCCGACGCACTTTCATTCAAAGGCTATTGCCATTGTCCCTCCGTCCTCATTCACCCTTTGAGCGGCAGCAACAGACCAATGAGACTTTCGCTTTCAACCAACTGGTGCAACCGACGGATGGAGTCGGGCGAAGAAATCGCCGACAAGGCGATGGAGCTGGGGTTTCAGGAACTGGAGCTTGGCTATCATACGACGCTCTTCCAGGTGAAGGGGTTCAAGGCGCGGCTCGATCAGATTCCGGTCGGGAGCGTCCACGCGTTCTGTCCGGTGCCGATTTCCGCACCGCAGGGCTATCCGGAACTCTATACGCTCGCGTCCTTCGACGAGGAAAGCCGCAAGATGGCGAAGCTGATGGTCGGACGCAACGTCAAGTTTGCCGCGGAGATGGGTGCGGACACGGTTGTTCTTCATGCGGGCCGAGTTCCGTTCGGCAGCTTCTTCAATCGTCTTGACACGGCGAAGCTGCGCGAAGTCTTCAAGAATGGCGACCGCCATGTTGACGACAGGAAGTACGCAAAGACCCTTGCTCGGGCATCAAAACGACGTTGTTCCAAAGGAGAGAAGATGCTTGACATCTTCAAAAAGGAACTCAACGATCTGGTGCCCGTTTTGGAGAAGAACAAAGTTACATTGGCGCTTGAGAACCTGCCTTATTTTGAGGGCTTCCCGCTTCCGGCTGAACTCCAGAAGGTTCTCGCCTGGGACCTCGGCGGTTGGGTCAAGGGTTGGTACGACACCGGCCACGCCCGCGTCTGCGAAATGCACGGCTGGCTATCCGAAGATTCGGATCCCATACCCGAAACCTCAAAGCTCAAGCATCAAACATCAAACTTTGTCGGCATGCACCTCAACGACGTTGAGGCGTTTGACGACGACCATTTTGCGCCTGGGCGGGGCAACGTCGACTTCGCCGCGCTCAAAACCTTTGCCGAGGGCGTCAGGCACGTTGTCTTCGAGCCGAATTCCGGCGTGACGGAGGCTGTGCTTAAGGACGGCGTTGAATATATTCGCAAGCTTTGGAACATAGCGTAAAATATGACACAGATTCCCGCAACTGAAGATTTCCTGCTTAAGTGGCGTGGCGACACGTTGACCGTGACCCTGACGCTTGACCAGCCGCGCAAGGGACGTGCGGCGTTTCGCACAAACTTGGGACGGGCGTCCGTTCGGCGCCGTGAAATCATCGACGAGACCGAAAAGGGGATCACACCGCTCGCGAAGGCATGGACGGACATCCCGCTTGATGAAGTCGGGCCTGGGGTCTACCGTGCCGAGATCCCGTTGGACGAGGTTGGCGTTTTTTCCGGCAAGGCGTGTTTCTTCCCCGAAGGCTCGCGCGTGCCCGAGTGGCCCGAAGGACGCAACACGCACATCAAGGTCGAAAGCGCCGAAACTCGCAGCCGCAATTCAATCTACTGCGTTTTTCCGCGGCAGTTCGGTTCGTTTCGCGAGGTCGTCCGCCGCCTGCCGCTCATCATGGACACGATGGGGTTTCGGATCATCCAAACGCTGCCGCCGTTCCCTGTCCCGACGAGCTATGCCGTGATGGGTGAATACGGCTGTCCGTTCGCTGCGACCGATTTTCTGTCCGTCGACCCTGCGATGGCCGAGTTCGACGAATACGCGACGCCGCTCGACCAGTTCAGGGAGCTGGTGGGCGCAGTGCATGCGCGGAAGGGACTGATGCTTGTCGACCTGCCCGCGAATCACACAGGCTGGGCGTCGACGCTGCAGACCCATCATCCCGACTGGTTCCATCGTCAGGCGGACGGCAAGTTCATCTCGCCGGGAGCTTGGGGCGTCACCTGGGCCGATCTCGTCGAGCTGGACTATTCGAATCCCGAGCTTCGGGCGTACATGGCGGACGTCTTCCTCTTCTGGTGCCGCCTCGGCATTGACGGATTCCGCTGTGATGCGGGATATATGATTCCCGCGGAGACCTGGGAATACATCGTCGCCAAGGTGCGCGAGGAATATCCCGACACGATCTTCCTGCTGGAGGGGCTTGGCGGCAAGCTTGAGGTGACAGACCGGCTTCTCGCCGAGTCCAATCTTGACTGGGCGTATTCCGAAATCTTCCAGACCTATGACCGTGGACAGTTCGAGTGGTATCTCCCCAATGCAATCAAGCGGTCCGAGAAATACGGTACGCTCGTCCACTTCGCCGAGACTCACGACAACGACCGTCTGGCAAAAGGCGGCGAGACATACGCGCGGCTGCGCGTGCAACTGGCGGCGCTTCTCTCCTGGCAGGGAGCCTGGGGCATTGCCAACGGCGTCGAATGGTACTGCCGCGAGAAAATCGATGTTCATGGCAAGAACGACCTCAACTGGGGCGCAACCGAAAACATGGTCGGCCTTATCGCCAAGCTGAACGGCATTTTGTCCGAACATCCGTCTTTTACTGGCGCGGCGAAGCTCGAAGTCGTGACGAGGGGAAATGGAAACACGCTGGCCGTCTTGAGAGGGCCTTCCGAACACGAATTAGACGGATTCAACGGATCTACACGGATGTTGATCCTTGCAAATCTTGATTGCGGGAAAAGTGCGACCGTAGACTGGGATCGTTCACGGTTCAATGCTTCGACTTGTTATGATTTGCTGACGGGCAACAAGGTAGACTTGAACGTTCCTGTCGATCTTGCTCCTGGACAGGTCCTTTGCCTTCCGGATTCCGCCCCCGATCACATTCGCATAAATTCATCGGATTCGCGAGATTCGCGTTTAAAAGACACTTCTGCTCTTTTCCACATTGTCATGCCGCGTGACATGAGGCGCGACGTGGTCGTGCCTGAAGGGCAGTCCGTGGAAGTGTCGGCGCAATCGCATTTCCGGATGCGGCTGGTCGATGCCGAGACCGGCAAGACGGTTCGTGTCCGCCGTTCGGGTCCGGACAACCGGGCGGTCTTCGACGCGCCGCACTACCATGGCGACGGTACGCGTTGCCGCGTTCTGCACTTTGACTTCACGGTCTACGAGAACGGGAAGGCGAAGCGTTCGCGTTCGCGGCTGCTGGTGCCGCCGACTTCGCGAAAGGCCCGTGTCAAGCGCGCGCTGTCGGGTGAAGAGGTCCGGCTTCATCCGGACTATCGCGTCGTCCTTTCAAACGGTTCGGGCGCGGCGGCTCAGGTGCGCGTCGGCTGGGGCGAGATACGGTCGCAGTACGATGCGCTTCTGGCGGCCAATCCGAATCCGTCGGTGCCGTCCGACCGACTCAATCTCTGGGCGCGGACGCGTTGCTGGCTGCAGCGCGAAGGCTACACGCGCGAGCTCGACCGCAAGTGCGTGACGCGCTTTACGGCCGACCCGGCGGGACGCTTCGCCCGCTGGGACTTCACCGTCCCATGCGGCATGGGCAAGGAGACGTCCTTTGCCTTTACGCTGGCACTGACTGACGGCGTCAATGCGGCTCAGCTCAAGGTCGAACGGCTGGAGACTCGGGAACGCGACGTCGGCGACCAGGTGCGGCTTGTGTTCCGCCCCGACATCGAATGGCGCAGTTTCCACGCAACGACAAAGGCCTACGACGGGCTCGAGGGCTTGTTCCCTCTGCGCTGCAACGGCAATCCGAATGGTGTTGCGTTTTCCCCGTACGGCGACACCTTCAGGCTGTCCGTCGACGGCGGCGCGTATCACCACGAACCGCAGTGGGTCTACAATGTCGGACATCCAGAAGAGGCTGCGCGCGGACAGGAATCGAGCGGAGACCTCTTCAGCCCCGGTTGGATCTCGGCCGACCTGAAGATCGGTGAAACCGTGACTATCGTCGGTGCGTTGTGCAAGGATTCAAGTCTTGCGGCTTCCGTCCCAAGTTCTGCGCCAGCCCCGGTTGAGGACCTGAGACAAGAGACGAAAGACACGCAGGACTTTGCCGTCGCTCTTCGTCAAGCCCTTGAACTTTACATCGTCAAGCGCGACGATTTGAAGACGGTCATAGCGGGATATCCGTGGTTTCTTGACTGGGGACGCGACACGTTCATCTTCATGCGCGGCATGATTGCCGCGGGGATGACCGAAGACGCGCTCAAGATTCTGCAGGCCTTCGCCGCGTTCGAGGAAAACGGCACCTTGCCCAACATCATCTACGGCAAAACGGCAGGCAACCGCGACACCACCGACGCGCAGCTCTGGTTCGTCCGCTGCGTGCAGGAAATCTCCTCCTGTCTCCCGTCTTCCGTCTCAAGTCCTCAAGTTCTTTTGGGTCTCCGCAAAACCTGCGAATCGATCGTCAACAACTACATCAAGGGGACGCCAAACGGGATTCATATGGATCCCGAGTCGGGGCTCGTCTGGTCTCCCTCGCACTTCACCTGGATGGATACGAACTATCCGGCTTGCACGCCACGCGTCGGCTATCCGGTCGAGATTCAGGCGCTCTGGATCAGCGCGCTGCGCTTCCTTGGTCGCAACGAGCTGGCCCAGCTGGCGATCGAGTCGCTCCTGAAGTACTTTAAGATTCCAGAAGACTCTCAAAACCTCAAAAGCTCAAAACCTCAAAACATCCCTTGCGGCTATCGCGACTGCCTGTCGGCGCCGAATGGCGAAAGCGCCGCGGATGCGACGCCGGAAGATACGATTCGTCCGAACCAGCTGCTCCTGATCACGCTCGGAGTCTTGAAGGACAAGTCGATTCTCCGTGCGACCGAGGAGTTGCTGGTGCCGGGGGGCGTCCGATCGCTCAACGCGGGGCATCCGCTTTACCGTGGTGTCTACGCAGGCGACGAGGACACCTCTCGAAAACCGGCCTACCACAACGGCACGGTCTGGGCGTGGCCGTTCCCGCTGTACGCGGAGGCTCTGGTGGCGACGGGCGCGTGCTCGAAGGAAGTTGCGCTTTCGCTCCTCGCGGGCGCAGTCGAGAACCTCAATGCGGGTTGCCTCTGCCACCTGAGCGAAAATGCAGACGGCGACGCGCCGCATGCGCAGAAGGGCTGCACGGCTCAGGCCTGGAGCGATTCGGAGCTCCTGCGCGTCTGGTTGAAGCTCGGCGGCAAGTAATGATATAATATGCGCTAGAATCTTAAGGATCTTTGACATGCAAGTGACACGCAGAACGGCCCGGGAATGGGCGATTCAGATGCTGACGGCGGCGGACTTGAATCCGCCGGATGACGTTCAAACCTTTATGAACGCGTATTGGGACCAGATTTCCGATCTCGACGAGGAGGACGGAGGGCCCACGAAGGCGAAGGGCAAACTGAAGGCGTTTGCTGAAGAGCGTGTCGCTGGCGTCTTGGGCTCTCTCAAGGAGCTCGACGAGATCCTGACTCCATTGCTGGACAACTGGGACCTCTTTCGTCTCGGTACGGTTGAGCGGATGGTTCTGCGCATGGGCATCTGGGAGATGAAGAATTCGGACGTGCCGAAGCCGGTCGTCATCAACGAGGCGATTGACCTCGCGAACTGGTTCTCGTCGCCGAAGAGCCGTTCGCTCGTCAATGGCGTTCTCGACAAGTTCGCGAAAGGAATGGTATAATTTCTGCATGACAGTCAGCGAAATCATCCAGACGGAAGAGGTGAAATCCGTAATCGAGAACTACAGGAGCATGTGCTTCTGGAGCTTTCCGGATGATTTTATGCCGAAAAACAAGCGTCAGCTTCTGCTGGCGCTGGACAGCCTTGAGCGCTATGGAGATCGGGTGGCCTATCAAAAGGCCGGGGAGATTCGACAGTGGCTTTAACAGACCTCCAGAACGAGCTGCTTCGCCTGTTGGCCAAGAACAGACTCGACAATCCGCAAAGTTATGTTGCCGGCGGGTTGGCGCTTAATTACGTGCTTGGGACGCCGAGGCTTTCGCGAGACATCGACATCTTTCACGATTCGAAGGAAGCGATGTATCAGAGCTGGGTCACCGACCGCAAGACCCTGGAAGGTTATGGGTGTACGGTTCGTCCGCTCAGGGAACTTGAATATTTCATCGAAGCCGAGGTGTCGCTGGACGGTCGGCGAATGGAGATTCAATGGGGAACCGACAGCGCCTACCGTTTCTTCCCGTTGCAAACTGATCCGGTTGCCGGATTTACGCTGCATCCGCTGGACTTGGCGGCCAACAAGCTATCTGCGTTGGTCGGACGAACCGAGCCGCGCGACTGGATCGATGTCATTACTGCAACCAAGGAACTTCAGCCGCTTCCCTATTTGCTTTCTGTTGCCTGCGGAAAGGATCCAGGTTTTTCGCCGACATCCATGCTTGAATATGTCGCCCGTCGGCGTTACAATCAACTTGAAATCGACGAGAAGATCACTCCCTCTGGCGTGTACGATGCTGCTGACTTGTGTCGTTATTGGCGCGAAGAAGTAGAACGTGCCCGGACATTCCTCGTTGACTTCCCTCGTGCCGAAGCGGGAAAGGCCGTTTTGGACGAAGACGGGCATCCGTTCAAGGGGAATTTGCAAGAATTCAAAGATGCCCTGTCCAATGGCCGTTTGGTGTTTCACGAAGGCACGATCGGCGGAGCGTGGCCCGTCATCGTCGGATAGGGGTCGTGCGGACAATGCAGACGAAGGATGACACCAACTTTTTGCGGCGAGCGCTGGAGCTCGCGGAAAGAGGTATGGGCCACACTCGCCCGAATCCGCCGGTCGGCGCGGTCATTGTCAAGAACGGCAAGATCATCGGCGAGGGCTGGCACAAGAAGGCCGGCGGTGATCACGCCGAAGTCGCCGCAATCAAGAACGCGCTCTGCAACCTCAAGACCTCAAAATCTCACAACCTCAAAACCTGCACCCTCTACGTGACTCTCGAGCCGTGCTCGAAACCGGGCCGCGTCGGCGCATGTACGGATGCGATCATCGCGGCCGGCATCAAGAGGGTCGTTTACGGATCGGTCGATCCGAATCCTGTTAACCGCGGAAGGGCGAAACGCATCCTGTCGCGCGCCGGAATCGTCTGCGAGTGTGCGGGCGACAGGGCGTGTGACGATTTGATCACTCCTTTCACCAAGCACGTCAGGACTGGTTTGCCGTACGTGACCGTCAAGCTCGCCATGTCGCTTGACGGCAGGATTTGCGACGATTTCGGAAACGCACGTTGGATCTCGTCCGCCAAGTCACGCAAGATGACGGGAAAATACCGCGAGCGTGTCGATGCAATCATGGTCGGCGCGGAAACGATTCGCAAGGACAATCCTTCGCTTCTCTCGCACGGAAAAAGAAACGATGATCTCATCCGTGTGGTCGTGACCCGTTCGGGAACTCTTCCGAAGAATGCGCAGGTGTTCACGGACGGCGCACCGAACACAACGAAGGTGTTTAGGGTCGGGAAGGACGCGAAGGACCTCAAAGACGCGTTGCGTCAGCTCGGCAGGATGGGCGTGATGCACGTCCTTTGCGAAGGCGGTCTCAAGCTGGCGCGGTCCCTCGCGGATGCCGGGCTGGTTGACGAGTGGATGACCGTGCTGGCACCAGTCGTCATCGGTTCGCGTCCGATCGCGCGGGCGCTACGCGGCGTGATGAAAATCATGGATGACAACTGTGGGTGTTCAGCTGTTCAAGACGCATTCACGTTGGTGAATTTCAAGCAGAAGTATTTCAAGGAGTGACCTGGCGTGTTTACGGGAATCATCCAGAAGATCGGAACGGTGAAGCGCATTTCGCGTGGCGAAGGGCTGGTCGTCGAAATTGACTTTGCGCCGTGGACGCGTCCGCTTGAAGAAGGCGAGTCTGTAGCCGTCAACGGCGTGTGCCTGACGGTTGCGAAGTGTGACGCGACGCGATTCACTGCCGACGTCCTTGAGGAGACGGTTTCGCGTACGGGCATCGGCGACCTCATTCCCGGCGACAAGGTCAACCTCGAGAGGGCGCTCCGCGCGGGAGACTCGATGGGCGGGCATATCGTGCAGGGCCATGTCGACTGCCGTGGGACGATTGCCGCGAAGACGCCGAAGGGGCGGGACTTCCAGCTCAAGATACGTTGCGGACGAGTTCTCGCCGCGCAGTCGGTCCTGAAGGGCTCGATTGCCGTTGACGGCGTGTCGCTCACGATTAGCGCGATCGGAGACGACTACCTGTGCGTCGATCTCATTCCGACCACGGCGAAGGAGACGATCCTTGGCACGAAGCAGGTTGGCGCCAAGGTCAATCTCGAAGGGGACATCGTCGGCAAGTACATCGCCAAGTCCGCAGCAAAACCGGGTCTCACCGAAGACGCGCTCGTGCGTGCCGGATTCATTTCCTAAGGAGAAAAGCAACATGAAGAAAATCACCGCGCTACTCATGACTTCCGCCGTCTTGTCGGCGTTCGCTGCCAATACAGACGTTTTTTTGGACGCGCATCCCGACTGGATGGAGCTTCACGACAAGGCGGTCGAGCTCGCCAAGAAGAACATGGAGAAGCTGGACGGCTGGAAAACGCAAATGACCTGCATGCCGGGTGTCGGCATCATCTGGCAGTGGGATAGCTGCTACATGGCGCTGTTCGCGGGCTACACGCCGGATGACTACAACGGCCTTGGTAACCTCGACAACCTCTACAAAATGCAGGGCAAGGACGGCTACATTTCGATGGCCTACACGTATGCGACGCGCGAACCGACCTGGCCGGGGCGCATCAATCCTCCGCTCTACGCCTGGTGCGAATGGCTTTATGCGCGGCGAACGGGCGACAAGTCTCGGCTTGCGCGAGCCTATGACGCCTGTTCCAAGTTCTACGCCTGGCTCAAGGCCAACCGCACGCGCAAGGTTAACGGGCTCTACTGGTTCGAGGACGCCGGCTCGTCCGGCATGGACAACTCGCCGCGCGCGGGCTACTTTGCGACGCATCTTGACGGCTGCGACGCCTGCTTCATCGACCTCTGCTGCCAGCAGGTGCTGTCCGCCCGTTGCCTTGCGAAGATCGCGCCGCTCGTCGGCAAGGCGGACGAAGCGGCCGAATGGACCTCCGAGGCCGATCAGCTCGCAGAGAAGATCAACCGACTCATGTGGAGCGAGAACACGCAGTTCTACCACGACGTCTACATCGAGAACAACAACAAGCTCGCAGTAAAGACGGCGGCCGCATTCTGGGCGCTCGTTTCCGGAGTTGCAACGCCGCAGCGCGCAGCGGCTCTGGCAGGCGAGCTGTCCGGCTGCGGACTCTTCGCGGCGAAAAGCGGTGTGGCGTCTCTCTCGAGCGACGACCCCAACTACGATCCCGAAGGCGGATACTGGCTGGGCGGCATCTGGCCGCCGATCCAGTACATGGTCTGCCGCGGGCTCCGTGCGAACGGCTATCGCGAGCTGGCGCGCGAGATTGCGAAGAAGCATCTTGACTGCATGACGGCGGTGATGAAGAACGACAAGGAGCATACGATCTGGGAGTGCTACAGTCCGGAATACGACAAGCCGTCGACGGACAAGTTCGGCTTGCCGGTGCGCAAGGACTTCGTCGGCTGGGGCGGGCTCGGTCCGCTCGTGATGCTCGTCGAAGACATCATCGGACTCGACATCGCGGCGCTTGAAAGCAAGGTCGTCTGGCATCTCTCCGAGCCGGGACGTCAGGGTGTAAAGGAGATCCCATTCAACGGCGGCACGATCTCGCTGGAAGCCAACGCGATCAGCGACGGCGCGTTCACCGTCAAGGTCGACGGAAATCGTCCGTTCCACCTCACGGTCATCTCTAAGAACGGTCGCGGAATCCTCGACAAGGACATCACGCCCGGCAAGCACGAATTTCTGCCCAAAGGGGACGAGCTTTAACTCTTTTTGATATAATATCCGATATGAGAAGCGCAATAGTCGAGCGGAACACCAAAGAAACGAGAATCAAGCTCTCGCTGAACCTGGACGGATCGGGCGAGGGCACAATCGATACGGGCATAGGCTTTTTCGACCACATGCTGGAGCTTTTGAAAAAGCACGCTCTCATCGACCTGACCGTTAAGGCGGACGGAGACCTCATGGTCGACTATCACCACACGGTCGAGGATACGGGCCTCGTCTTCGGTCAGGCGCTCAACACTGCGCTTGGCGACCGCAAGGGTCTGACGCGTTATGGGTTCGCGTCCATTCCGATGGACGAGGCGCTCTGCGAGACGTCGCTCGACCTGGGCGGGCGTCCGTTCCTCGTTATGCAGTGTCCGATGAAGCACATGTTCGTGAAGGACTTCGAGGTGAAGCTCGTTGAGGAATTCTTCCGGGCCGTCTCCGTTGAAAGCCGCGCGAACATCCATCTTCGTCAGATCTACGGCGATGAAGCGCACCATGTCTGCGAGGGGCTCTTCAAGAGCTTCGCCCGTGCGCTTCGCGCGGCCAAAGCCATTGATCCGAACGAGAAAGGCGTACCGTCTTCGAAGGGAGTCATCTGATGATCATCTTGCCTGCAATTGACTTGAAGGATGGGAAATGCGTGCGGCTGAGACAAGGGCGCGCGGATGACGTGACGGTCTACGGAGACGATCCGGCGGCACAGGCGAAGGACTGGGCCGACCAGGGCGGACAAGAACTGCATGTCGTCGACCTAGACGGTGCATTTGCGGGAACGCCGAAGCACGCGGAGGTCATTGCACGCATCATCAAGGCGTTCGGCGGACCCGTCGAAGTCGGCGGCGGCATCCGGACACCCGAGGCGCTCAATGCCGTCATCGAGGCCGGTGCGACGCGTGCGATCATCGGCAGTGCCGCGTTGGAGGATCCAGAGTTCCTCACACAGGCTCTTGAGCTTTATGGCGACAAGATCGCTGTCGGCATCGATGCCCGCAATGGCTTCGTGCAGACCAAGGGCTGGGTCGAGACGACAAAGACGCTGGCGACGGATCTCGCGGCGGCTGTGGCGAAGGCCGGTGCGAAGACAATCATCTATACCGACACGGCGACGGACGGCATGCTGGGAGGGCCGAACCTCACGCAAATGGCGGCCATCTGCGATGCTGCGCCGACCTGCCAGATTACGGCCTCGGGCGGCGTCAGCTCGCCGTTCGACGTCGAGAATCTCAAGGCGCTCGAACGACCGAATCTGCGCGCGGCAATTGTCGGCAAGGCGCTGTATGACGGGCGCACCACGCTGAGGGACATGAACATTGCCGCCATTTAGCTTATGCCGAGTGTCTATCAATTAAAAAACGGATTAAGGGTTCTGTTGGTTCCTTGTGAGGCGGAAAGCGTTGCCGTCGGATTGTTCATTGCAAGCGGGTCTCGTCATGAGGACGCGAAGTCGGCCGGCATTTCGCATTTCATCGAACATATGCTGTTCAAGGGCACGCCGACACGTACGCCGCTGGACATCACGCAGGCGATCGAAGGGCGAGGCGGCAACTTCAACGCCTGCACGGGCGAGGAGTCAACATGCTATTTTGCGCATCTTCCGTGTGAGTACCTGGTTGAGGCGGTGGACATTCTCTCCGACATGTACCTCAGGGCGACGATCCCGGCGAACGAGTTCGCGCGCGAGAAGCAGGTCGTGATCGAAGAGATCAAGATGTATGCGGACGAACCCGACGCGGTTGCGATGGAGAATCTGCAGCGCAATCTCTTTCCGAAGTCCACGCTCGGCGCCCCCGTCGCCGGAACGCCCGAATCGCTGCTTCCCCTGAAGCCTGCAGACTTGAAGCGCTACATCAAGTCGCATTATCTCCCGAGCAATACGGTCGTCGTCATCGTCGGGAACTTTGAAGAGTCACACGCCCTGAGGGATGTCAGCGAAAGATTTCGCAGATGCTCGGATGTTCGGATGCTCCGACGCACCGATGACCAACCTCTTTCCGGCAAGCCTATTGCCGAAACGACGGTTGCAAAGGACATCGCCCAGGCGCAGCTGGCGCTCGGCTATCGCACGTTCGGCATTGCCGACAAGCGCAAGTACGCGGCGATCGTGATGGATGCGATTCTCGGACGGGGCATGTCCAGCCGACTCTTTCAGGAGGTGCGCGAGAAGCGCGGGCTCAGCTACGACATCTCCTCGCGCATGCAGTTCTTTCAGGATGCCGGCATGTTCACGATTACGGCTGGGCTTGATCGGTCCAAGGCCAAGGACGCGCTCGCGACAATCGATCGCGAGCTGAAGCGCATTCGCGAAAAGCCTGTTTCCGCGCTTGAGCTCAAGCGCACGAAGGAGTTCCTGATCGGGAACTTCCGCTTGTCGCATGAGAAGGTGACGTCGAAGCTTTTCTTCTACGGACAGACCATGCTGTCGTTTGGACGTTTGGTCACTCCGCAGGAGCAGGTCGAGGGCATCCGCGCCGTGACCGCGTCCGACGTGAAGGCGGTCGCGAACGCCATTTTGAAACAGTCAAACAGAAGCATCAGCTGGGTGGTGCCGCGAAGTTAGGTGAAGGTCAAAGGTGAAGGTGAACAAAGGAAGTTTAAAATCATGAAGAAGATGAACGTCGTACAGAAGATTCTCTCCAAGCACCTCGTCGAAGGCGACCCCGCGGTCGATTCCGAGATCGGCATCCGCATCGACCAGACGTTGACGCAGGACGCGACGGGCACGATGGCCTATTTGCAGTTCGAGTCGATGGGCGTCAAGCACGTCAAGAACGATCTCGCCGTCAGCTATGTCGACCACAACACCGTGCAAATCGGCTTTGAGAACGCCGATGACCATGACTTCCTCGCGTCGATCGCCAAGAAGTACGGCATCGTCTATTCGAAGGCGGGCAACGGCATCTGCCATCAGCTCCACCTCGAACGCTTCGGCAAGCCGGGAACGACACTGCTCGGATCCGACTCGCACACGCCGACGGGCGGCGGCATCGGACAGATCGCCATCGGCGCGGGCGGCATCGACATCGCGGTCGCGATGGCCGGCGGGGCGTTCCACATCCCGACGCCGAAGGTGCGTGCGATCGTCCTCAAGGGCAAGCTCCGCAAGGGGGTGAGCGCGAAGGACGTGATCCTGAAGGTGCTGGAGAAGTTCGGCACGAAGGGCAACGTGGGCTGGATCTTCGAGTACACGGGCCCGGGCGTCGCGACGCTGGACGTGCCGTCGCGCGCGACGATCACCAACATGGGCGCGGAGCTGGGTGTCACGACGAGCGTGTTTCCGTCCGACAGGGTGACGAAGCAGTTTCTCGCCGCGCAGGGGCGCGGGAAGGACTTTACCGAGATTGTCGCCGACAAGGGCGCAACCTATGACGACACGTTCGTAGTCGACCTCGCGAAGCTCGAGCCGCTTGCCGCGGCGCCGCATTCGCCGGGCAACATCGTGACGGTGAAGTCGATGAAGGGCACGAAAGTCAATCAGATCATGATTGGCTCATGCACGAACTCGTCCTACCGTGATATCCGCACCGTGGCGCAGATCCTGAAGGGGAAACACGTCGCCGAGGATGTCGAAGTCGGCATCGCCTGCGGCTCCAGACAGGTCGTCAACATGCTGGCGGCGGACGGTTCCCTTGCAATCCTCATCAAGGCGGGCTGCCGCATTCTCGAGAACGCCTGCGGCTTCTGCATCGGCGCGCACATGTCACCGTCCACGAACGCCGTGTCGCTTCGCACCAACAACCGCAACTTCGAGGGCCGCAGCGGTACCAAGTCCGCCCAGGTCTATCTCGTCTCGCCGGAGACGGCGGCGGCCTCGGCGCTGACGGGAACGTTTAGCGCATGCGCGGGGGCGAAAGCCGTTCCCGCGCCAAAGAAATTCCCGATCGACGACGAAATGTTCCTTTACCGCAAGACGGCGGGCAGGGGCGTTCCGGGCACGAAGATCGTTCGTGGACCGAACATCGCAACGGTGCCGAAAGGCGTGCCGCTCGCGAAGGACCTGAAGGGCGCATGCGCCATCAAGGTCGGGGACAAGATCACGACGGACCACATCATGCCGGCCGGCGCGCGGCTTAAGTTCCGTTCGAACGTGCCACAGTACGCGAAGTTCGTCTTCGAGCCGTGCGATCCAAAGTTCCACGACATCTGCATGGCGAACAAGGAGAAGGGGCTCGCGAATGTCATCGTCGCGGGTGAGAGCTACGGACAGGGCAGCTCTCGTGAACACGCGGCGCTGTGTCCGATGTATCTCGGCGTGAAGGCGGTCGTCGCAAAGTCGATCGAGCGCATTCACCGCGCGAACCTCATCAACTTCGGCATCGTGCCGTTCACGTTTGTCAACGCGAAGGACTACGATCTCGTCAAGGCTGGCGATGTGCTGACTATTGACGGCATCCGTAAGGCCGTTGAGGCAGATGGCACCGCGACGCTCAAGGTTGGCAGCAAGTCAATCGCCGTCAAGACGTCACTCTCTGACCGCGAGAAGCATCTCATCCTCTGCGGCGGACTGCTGGCCAGTCTGTGATCGGCGTAGTTCTTATTTGGATAACATAGCAAAACCGCCGCGCAAACGCACGGCGGTTTTTGCTATAATACTTCTATCTTGCGAAGGTTGCGGCGGACACGAAGGTGCTCCCGCCACCCCTAGCGGGATGACATAAGAACGCGTAACCACGCGGATGATGCAAGAAGTTAGCGTTATGAGCAAAAGCATTAGAGACAAGGTGGATTATGTGGTTTACTGTGTGAATGAGTTCGCACGGGCGCATAGTATTCCTTATTCTCGTGCGTTTGACTATCTTGACAAGTATCAGGCGCTTGATTACATTGTGGATTTTTATGTGGAGAATACGCAGACACCGATGCGTCTGATGCTGGAGGATATGGCAGAGTGTTGCCGTGCGAGAGGTGGTACGCTTGTATGATTCATCTCTTCCATGGCACCAATGTGGTATTTGATGCGGTTGATCCGCTGAAGGGACGTCGCGGGACGGATTTTGGACAAGGCTTTTATCTGACGCCCAATCAGGAGTCGGCGAAGCGTATGGCGCAACGTGTTGCGACAAGGAAAGGCGGAGGGGCCGTCGTCATGCATTATGGTGTTGACGAATCCTGCCTGTCAAATGGCGATTTGTCGGTCCGACAGTTTCCTGTGATTGATTTGTCTTGGCTACGGTTCATTGTTGCCAATCGCTATAATCTTCTCTCGGCGGCCGAGCATAACCTGCAGCGCCGCTTTGACATCGTTCACGGGCTGGTTGCCGATGACAAGGTCGTGCAGATCCTTGACGATTTGCGCAACGAGATGATTTCCGAAGAAGATGCCCTTGCAAGGCTACGTGCTGCACCTTTCCAGACCGTTCAGTATTCATTCCACACGGAGCGAGCCGTTGCGTACTTGAATCGACTGGAGGTTGTCAATGTCTGAGTTGCAGAAGAAGATATTTGACGCCGCTACGCGCGAACTCTGCGCGTCGGTGATGGAGAACGAAGGCCTTGGCATCAAGGAGGCGATGAGAGTTGTCTACGATTCGCGCCTGTACGCCGATCTGTCGAATCCTGACACGGGTCTCTATCGCGAGGGGCCGGTTTACCTGTATGATATGCTTTGTGAAGAGCGCGGTCTCCCGCAGAAGTGAGATGTTAGAACCACAAGTGTCGTCTGAAACCGCCGCGCAATCGCACGGCGGTTTTTGCTATAATACTCTCATCTTGCGAAGGTTGCGGCGGACACGAAGGTGCTCCCGCCACCCCTAGCGGGATGACATAAGAACGCGTAACCACGCGGACTTGCTCGTTCACCAGAAACGTCGAAATTTCAAGCCTGAACGAACATGTCCTGCGAGGGGGTACGCCATAGCCGACCAATCGGCTGGGCGTGTCTTCTTGCATCCATGTTTTCAGGCAATGGCTTTCGACGGCCTCTGGTGAGAGCACGGGTGAGGGGAGGCACGCCCGCTCTATCGTTGCTTCTGGTTTAGTAGGAAGCACAGTGGAGATAGCGGCGCAATCAGTTGTTTCGCTGGTAGCAGATCCCAAGAAGCGAGGGGTCGTCATGTCCGTTGTGGGCGTAGGCGACGAGGCACGTTATACTGTCTTCATCGACGGTGAGTTGCGTCCGTTCTATGCTGGGCAAATCGTTCCGGCTGCTGCGCATCAGACGAATTGGGTTGATCGTGACACGTTTCGCAGCTATCTGACGGCATGTCTGATCAATACGCCCAGCTCTCGCAATCTCTACTCTCTCAATTCTGCACGCATTGACTATGTTCCGTATCAGTTCCGCCCAGCGCTGAAGATTTTGAAGGCGGATGAGCCGCGTATTCTGATTGCCGATTCCGTTGGCGTCGGCAAGACGATTGAAGCCGGGCTTATCATCAAGGAACTTGAGGCACACGGTGGGTTGAACCGTGTGGCCATTGTCTGCCCGAAGCCATTGGTTGTTGAGCGCAAATGGGAAGACGAAATGCGAGAGCGGTTTGACGAGGAGTTCGTTCCCTTTGACGGGGCGATGCTGCGTCAGGCTCTGTCCGATACTGATCGTGATGGGGAGTGGCCGTCGCGCTGGAACAAGGTCATCATCCCCTATTCGATCATGGACGAACTTGCGTTTGAGGGGAATTCGTCAAAGACGGGCAAGTGTTCTCGCGGTCGGGTCTATGGTTTTTCAGATGTTGCCGATCACTGGCATTTCGATCTTGTCATTGTTGACGAGGCGCATCATATCCGAAATGGCACAGATGAGAAAGAAAAAGCCTTTGCATACAAGTGCGTCAAGTTCATGTGTGATCATGCGGATGCGGTGGTCATGCTGACGGCAACACCCTTACAAAACACGAGTCACGATCTCTATACGCTACTCAATCTTCTGCGTTCGGACATGGTGATCGACTTTGAGACATTCCGAAAGATGTCCGAGCCGAATCAGTATGTTTCGCGGGCATCCACAGTGGCGCGAAGTGCCGCTGAAGGGTGGCAGAAGGAAGTTCTGGTCTGTTTCAAGAATATTGAAAAGACCTTTTGGGGACGAGAGGTGATATCGAAGCTTCCTCGTTACGAGAGGCTGAAAGCCCAGCTGAATAAGGCGATTTTGTCCAGGGAAGAACGGGTCAAGTTCATTACCGAGGTCGAGTCCCTTCACAGTTTTAATTCGATTATCAATCGAACACGCCGCAGGGACATTGAGGATTTTTGCATTCGTGAACCAATGACGCTGAGGTCGCGCTTTACAGTCCCACAGCAAGAACTTCATGACGAATTGCTGAGCTTTGAGCATCAGGCGCTTGCGATCTTGCACGGAGAGCGCGGCATCCCGTTTATGATGACGACGATTCGTAGGCAGGCGGCGAGTTGTGTCTTCGGCCTCGCTCCACACCTGAAAGACATCTTGAGCAGGCGCCTCTACCAGCTGTCATCTGACTCGGACGAATCTGGCGAACGGATTGGAGCGGGCGTCATTGACGCGCTGCGTGAGCTTTCGGCAAAAATACTGAAGATGGCGGATGCTTTGCCGCCGGATGATCCGAAGTTCGATCAGGTTCTAGAAGTTATTCACAAGAAGCAAGAATATCCGAAAAACAAGGTCATCCTCTTTTCGACCTTCCGATATACGCTTGCATATCTACGCCGTAAGTTTGAGGCGGCGGGGCTTCGCGTTGCGCAAATCGACGGTGACGTAAAAGACGAGGAACGCCGCGCTTTGCGTGAACGATTCAGGTTGCCCAAAGAGGATGCAAACGCCCTTGACATTATGCTATTCACGGAGGTTGGATCGGAGGGTCTTGACTATCAGTTTTGCGATATGATGGTCAACTACGATCTTCCATGGAATCCAATGGCCATCGAACAGCGAATCGGACGCATCGACCGGCGCAAGCAAGAGAGCGACAAGGTGACGATTGTTAACGCAATTACGGCGGGGACGGTTGACGCCGATATTTACGATCGTTGCTTCAAGAAGATCGGAATCTTCGAGTCGTCCATTGGAGAATGCGAGGAAATCCTTGGCAAGATTGGTGACGACTTGAGCCGAATCGCTATGGATGGAATGCTGACGGACGAGCAGAGACGCGAAAAGTTCGAGCAATTGTCCGATAACGAAATTCGCAAGATCCAGGAAGAGAAGAGGTTAGAAGATGAGCAGAAGGCCTTCTTTGGTCTCGACATTGCCAGCTTCAAAGACAACCATGACATTGAGGAGGCGAAAAGCCCTTGGCTGACGCCCCGTTGCTTGCAGGGCATTGTCGAACATTATCTGACGCGCAGACTGGGGGTTGGTGAGTATATCATTGGCGCGGGAGCCAAGAAGAGTATTCGCCTGAACCGAGAGGCAAAGGGGCTGCTCCTGGACGATCTCTATGCGTTGCAGGAACCTCGTTCGGCAATCAAACGGGCGTGGGAGCAGTATTTGAAAGGGCCGGAGCCGACGCATCCCGTCTGTTTTGACACGGCAGCGGCGGAATCAAATCACGCGGCATTTCTGCTAACTCCAGTTCACCCGCTTGTCCGTCAGGCCGCAGCACATTGCAAACCTGAAGCTCCTGACAATGTGCCGTGCATCTCGTTCCGTTGCACAGTGCCTGGAATTGAGACGGGGCGGTATCCTTTCGCGGTCTATACGTGGAGTTTCAAGGGATTTTCAGACGGCTTCAAAATGGTCACCGTTCCGCTCGATGCGCGTTTGGACGACCGTTTGCCAGGAATTGTCAAGAATGCCGAGACGTTTGAGTTCCCAGGAGGCGATGTTGGGGACTTGTGGGACAAGCTTGAACCCATGCATACAAAGCTGTGGCGAGAGGGTCGAGCGTCGCATCTTGCCGACGTCAACGAGTTGAAGCTGAACAAGCTGCAAATTGCGCTTTCAAATCACGTGAACAAGCTTCGGTCGCTTGAAAACCGTTTGCTGCAAAGCGTAGATGAGCGGTGGTCTCGGATGTACAAGGTGATGATTGACGATGAGAACGATCGCTACGAAGCGCGTTGCAAGGAAATCGAAGAGGTTGCGGCACGAGCAGATATCCTTGTTTCGAAAATCGCCAATGGCATCATTACGATTGAGGGATGAAGACAATGATGATCAATCCAGGAGTGACAGATATTCAGAACAAGCGGCGCAAGTTGCTGGAAGGCCTTGATGCCAACGAAGGGTTTGAGCAAGGCCTTCGCGAAAGCGCCATTGATCAGTATGCAGGCAAGTGTCACTTCATCTACGAACTCCTGCAAAATGCTGGAGATGCCGGCGCGACGGAGGTCGAGTTCACGCTCTCGCGGGAGGCTTTGGAGTTCCGACACAATGGAACGCGGCTCTTTCGTATTGAAGATGTCAACTCAATCACAAACTACCATCAGTCAACGAAGAAGGGCGAGGATTATGAGGCGGTTGGGAAGTTCGGCATGGGTTTCAAATCGGTCTTCTTTTATACCACCTCACCGGAAATTCATTCAGGCGAGTATCATTTTAGGATTGACCGCATGTTTTATCCCGAGACTAGCGATGTCAGGGTGGACGAGGCGCTGAACGGCTGGACAAAATTTATATTCCCATTCAGACATGATAGCCGGAGTGCGGCGGAAATCTTCGAGGAAGTTCGTCAAGGTCTCGTGCAAATCCGCGGCGAAACGCTTCTCTTTTTGCGGCACATTCGAAAAATCGAGTGCTTGTTTGAGAACGGCACTTACCTATCTATCGTGCGTGACGAAAACGCCGAGCATATTGTTCGTATTAAGCGCGTGAGCGATTCTGGCAAGACATCTAGTGCCTATTACTTGAAGTTTACCAAGACGATTCGGTTGCCGGACGATACGCGGAATTTGGATATTGCAATTGCCTATGGACTAGAAAACGATCCATCTTATTTGAAGTCGGGTGATATGGAGGGCCTTTCTCCGCGGTGTTTCACCATTAGGCCGCTTCGCGGAAAGGTCTTTGTTTATTTCCCAGCAGAAAAGGAGCTGTCTAACCTCCAGTTCCACATCAATGCGCCGTTTGCAACGCCGATGTCTCGTGAGTCGTTGACGGAGAATGCGGATAACGAGAAGTTGTTGCGTGAGCTTGCAAAGCTAACCGTTGAATCGCTGCCGTTCTTGCGGGACAATGGGTTGCTCAAGACGGAAACTCTGGCAGTCTTTCCGATCGACAAGGATCAGCTTCCGTCTAAATACGGTGTGTTTGAAACCGATATTGTCACCGCGTTTAACACGCAGGATCTGACGCCGACGAAATCAGGGTCATTCAAACGAGCAGATCAGCTGATCCGCTCCGAGAATCGCATGTCTGATCTTTTCACTGATGAGGACATGACGAAAATCTACCGTCAGTATCAGACACCGGTTTGGGTTAAGGCGCCGATGGTGCATACTCGCGAGGACGAATTCCTTTCCGCGCTGGATTTGCAAACGTTCGGAGATGATGATCTGTCGGAATTGGTGCAGGATGATTCTGAGGAGAGCATTGGATTCTTTCGTCTGATTACGTGTTTCGACGACAAGCGCCTTCTGTCTCTTTATAAAAAGGTGGCTGAACTTCACATTCCGCCTAAGAGCAGAATGGGTGGATGGAACATAGGGTCGATATTCCGAGCGACAGACGGCAATCTGTATCCGGCCCATCAGCTTTATTTTGACGCTGCAATTGGACAGCCAGATGATGATGCCGCAACATGCCATTTTCTTAAAAGGATCTATCGAGACGGTGATGCGGCTTTGATTTCCTTTTTTAAGGACAACGGTGTAAAAGAGTTCTCTGTGGAAAATGTCCTTCGAGCAAAGTTCAGACAGGAAGTCCGCGATAGGTGCGATAACGCGACGATTGAGCGACATGTCGAATGGACGAGATTGCTTATTCAGGCACATAAGACCAATCCGAGTGTTGCGAAGCGTTTTCCAGATTTTACTTGGCTTTGCAAGGAATGCGAGAGTACTTCTGTTCTTAGATTAGCGTTAGCGAAGGATATCATCATTGACCATCCATATGAAGAAACGGGTATGTCGACGATCCGCAATGAGTGTCGCAAGTTCATCTTGTCAAAGATCTACGTCGAACGGTTCGACGATGATGATTTGAATACGTTTCGCAAGATTCTTGCCGATTATGATTTTGTTCGTGACATTGGCGTCAACTATATGGAAGAGCATCATTATTTTTCATTGTGGCAACATCCAAGGCGATCAGAGCTTGAACTGCCTCCAGGTTGCCGTCAGCGAGATCCGTGGTACCGCGATTGTCAGATCAACAATCTTGACTATCTGATCGGATGCATTAACGATGAAATCTCAAGACGCCTATGGAATCTTTTGATTTCGCTGCATTGTTCTGGTTCGTTTAAGAATCCGTTTAAGGCAACCTGTCGCCATAGCGCGAGTTGTATGAAGCAGGCTGATTCGTTGCTGGTTTGCAGCCTACAGGAGAAGGCGTGGATCAAGGGTATAGACAACCAGTGGCACAAACCGGCGGATGTGACCTTTAATTCGCTTCATTCGATGTATGAGCATCGTGAGACGTGCGAGGGTTTGAGAGCAGTTCGGTTTGGGGAGCGAGCCGGGAAGATTGAAAAGGCAAATTTGGAGAAGCGTCAGGAGGTCGACAAGTTTATTCAGTCGACGGGAGCGGAGAGCGAAACTGAAGTCCGCGAGGCGGTTGAGCAGATGCGTCTTGCTAAACAAAACGGAATTGATGTCTTGGGCATGATCCTTAAGCGGCAAAGTGCCGCAGAGATGCCGGAGAATGCGTCTGGCAATATGGAACGTCGTCAGCAACGGGCACGAGAGGATCTTTCGCAGGCGGAAAACCAAACGCGAGAAATGCGCGAGCGCTCGGTGCGAGTGAGCTCGTCAATGGAGCATCAGGCGAGGGAACGGCTTGAACGCGACTATACCGATGATGCAAAGATGATGCGTTGTCAGCTTTGCCATCATCCGATGCCGTTTGACAAACGAGATGGACATCCATATTTTGAGTGCGTTCAGTTGCTTCGCGATATGAAGAAGGAATCGCCGGATCAATATCTGGCGCTGTGCCCGACCTGTCGTGCGGCGTATGACGAATGGGTGCGCAAGCATGAGGCAAACGCAAATCGTTTGAGACAGGAGATTTTGTCCCGTATGGTAAAAAGCGGCCAGGGTTCGATCTCAATCTTGCTGCCGGACCATGGAACGCCCGCTTGCCAAGATTCGCCGTTGAGAGGCAAGTCGCTCTATTTTGTCGCGACGCATTTTGCTGACTTGAAAGTTGTTCTTGAGGGAGAGGATACGTAAATGGCTACGATACATGATCTTCTGAAGCGTGTGGCTGATGACGGACTGCGTGCCGATCTGGAGAAAGAAGTTCGCCGATTGACAAGTCAAAATATAGGTGTGAGGAGGGTATAGTAACGGGGTTTCAAAAGGCTTCAAGGGCCCCTGTTGGTGGGGGTGTAGTGGTAGTTGCGCGGCACTTTTGGATGAGTGGGGGCGTCGCGAGGAGGAAGAACGCGAGAAAGAAGAACTGCGTCGGAAGAACTTGGAGAACGAACGGCGCATCCACGACCTTGAGACCCGCCTCGGGCGGATTGAAGGAAACCGCTTTTAACCTTGGGAACGCAAGGGGTATTGCTGATTGGTGTGGGCAGCGGGATGATGTCTCTTGTCGATGGTCAAGATGTCCTGTGGGGATGCTTGCGGCTGGCTTCGCGCTGTCCCCGGTCATTGCGGAGGATACGGCCTGAAGATCATTCCGTCGAAATGAGGCGCAGTCCGTGCGCAGCGAACGGC
>JAEDMC010000016.1 GCA_016303225.1 Kiritimatiellia bacterium | reverse complement strand
GGCCCCACCCGACTCTTTGACTTTCCACTCTTCCATTTTTCGCATGCCGACCGTCGTCTGCGCAGTCAAGGATAATCCAGCACAGATACCGGTTGGTCGGCGCAGCGCGCCGACCAACCATCGAGACTTACTTCTCAACTCGGATAATGTAGAATGCCGTATCGGCAGGCTTATCGGGATCCGTAAGCTTCAACGTCGTACCGGTAGCGCGCGTCGGCTCGACCACAGTCGTCTCGGTCTTGTCCGCCGCCAGCGAATTCCACCGCACCAGCTGATAGTAAAGCCCAGGAATCGTCTTGGTCGCTACGGAACCGTCGGCAATCGACGCGTCGTCCGCTTCGACGATCGAAGGACGAACCGCAATGGTCTCGTCGCCAACTTGGACCGACGCTTCCGGATCGAGCGCGATGGTGATCGAGCCGTTCTCGGCGAGGATTTTCTTGAACGCCGCGCTGATATCGACTGTCGTCTCGCCGTATGGGGCATTCGCCACAACCACGAGCTGTGCAAGCGTGACGCCGCTGACCGTATCGACGGACGCAGGAACCTGAATCTTGCCGGTGTAGGAAGCGGGCACGGTAACCGTCACCGAAGTTGCCCCTTCATTCGGCGTAATCACCGCCACGGCGTTCTCGCCCTCGCCGGTGACTTCAACCGTGCCGTCATCGGTTTCCGGCACGCTTGCGTCAATCTGGCCGGCACTGAGGTTGAGGACGAGATTGAGCGGATAATCGCCGCCCTTGTTCATGGCCTCGGAGTACGCAAAGCCGCCTGAAAGCGCATGTTTGGCGTCGTTGATAGCGGTGAGTTCCTCGACGTTGTTGGTGTAGATGCCATTCGCCGTGGTGACAATCGGAATCGCAGTCAGTTCGACACCGCTGCCGACAATCGGCGACTCGGGCGCGACCTCAAAGCGGAACTTCGCCTGCACCGCGCCATTATTATACGGCTTGGCGAAGAGGTATGCCCCATAATTGACGTTGGTCGTGGTCGAATAGTCCTGCACCGGCGCGCTCTTCCATCCGCCGACAGGGACGAAGCAACGGAAGACTACGGGCAGATCGCTATTGGTGTTGTAGCCGCCGAACCACTGGAAGCCTGTACCCTCGGCCTTCAAAAGCGGGTTTGCGCCCTTGAGCTCAATCGTGAGACTCGAGTTGTCGACATTGTCGGGAAGAACGATGTGTTGCTTGGCAATAATAGTCGCATTGTCGATTGTAGCCACGGTGCCGTTGCCTGCTAATGCAAACTTGTTTGCTGTTAACGTCGAGCCGCTTGCAACCTCAACTCGGCTGGAGTTCCCGCAAAAGAAGAAACCAGTAAACTGAGCCCTCGAATTATTGACAAAACGAAGTTCCGCGGCAACATTCCCCGTTGTGAGGTCTGGCCAATTTTGAACGAAACTCGTCGCCTGAGCAACATTGATGCCTGTCAACACGACGTTGTCGAATGTCAGTTTAAGTCCGGAGGTGGGCTGGTGGTTCAGACTCGCAAGCGATGTGTAAGAAAGCTGCTTCCCATTGCCCGCGATTGAAATATTCCGTGCGGTATTGCCAGTGAAGTCAATGTTTCCGACAATGGTATCCGCTGTCAGCGTCACCGTATATGCTTCGGTGACATCGGGCGCGAAACGGACTGTGTTGTTCACGCCGGGCAGATCGCTACGCTGCTCCTTGTTGCATTGCCAGTGGGCAGGATCATTCCAATTGCCGGAAAGCTCGCCTTGAGGATTGGCACCCCAGGTATATGTCGCCGTATCGACGGTGGTGGCGGCAATCTTATCGAGTGACTGCCTCCAAACCTTATCCCCAGCCGTGCAGACGGCGATATACTCAGTCTCAAACTTGGAGCCGAACGCCGCCGCAGTCACCATATGAGTGTAAGGCGTATCCGCAGTGACGCTATTGGCTACTTCAACCTCCTCACCGGCGCTACCGTCAAGGGAGATCTTAAGTTTGAACGTGACCGAATCAATGTCGGAGGGAATCTGCCCGAACTTGGCGCTGAAAGTGACATTGCGCTGGTCGACGGATGCCTGCCTCGACGCGAGCGACACGCCGAGCGTGGAGAAACTTTTCAGTTCGCTCTTCGCCGCGCCGCCGTTTTCGCTTAAGACCTCGACATAGTAGTAGTAAGTAGTGCGCGGCTCAAGATTGGTCAGTTCAATCGAGTAGTTTCCAGTCGATTGGTTGTGTATTTCCTGATTGAGCTTGCAGGTGGCAATGTCGTTCACTTTGCTCACATAAAGGCGCAAGGTGCCTCGCTCGGAGAGTCCGAAACTCGTCGCTTCGCCCGTCACCGTGGCCGAAATGGCATTGGCGGTGGCAGTCGGTTCGCCGAGCGCGGGCACGTCCAGCTTCGCGAGGACAATCGTTTCGGTAAACTCGTAGGAACCGTCGGACTTCCCGAGTGCATAGCGGACGAAGCTGACGTCGTCAATCGCAACGGTGTCCTCAAGCGAACCATTAGCCGCGATTGGCCCGAGCGACTCCTTGGTCCACCCTTCCAGCGTGTCGCCGAAGTAATCAACGCCCATAAGACGCCAAACCGTGCCTGCCGCCGTCGAATTGATGGTCGCGGACAAATTGCCGCCGGCAACAGACGATGATGCCAGCGTCAATACCGTCGAGGGTGTTTCGTTGAGGCTTCCGGTCGTAATCGTGTAGATATCGTCGGAATCGTTCACCTCGCCTGAAGCATTCTTAAGCCGCAGACGGACATAGAAGACGGTGTCGGGAGCATTGAGCGAGAACTCGCCAGAACCCGTACCGATAGTGCCCTGGGCAATCAAGGCCTCGCCCGTAAGCGCATTGGGCGTCGTGCCGTAGGCGGCGTAGACATCGCACACCTCATATCCTTCGCCGGCCCAGGCGGCGCGGTAGTCAATCTTGACCTTCATTAATCCGTCCGCCAACGCTGCCGCCGTGAGCGAGCCGACTGGCTTCGCGCTGCCTGCGCCATCGCCTTGCACGGAATAGCGGATATAGACGCAACCGCTGCCGCCATTTGCTCCTTGGTAATAGCCTGCCTCGTCCGAGCCGCCGCCGCCGCCGCCGCCGAGTCCGTCCACGCCGGGCGTAGCCATCGTCGTATACCAGCCGCCATTGCCGCCGCCGCCCGCGCCGCCGATAGACAAGGTGTTTTTGTTATTTACATTAAGCGTGCCACCGGCGCCGCCGCCGGCGTAATAGACGGTTTTGCCTGAGATGTCGTATTGCTTACCCGCGCCGCCCGCACCGGCTCCCGGCGGATCATCTTCGGACGCGTCGCCGCCGACCTTGCCGGCGCCGCCGCCGCCGCCGCCGGATACGCTGCCATAATTACAGTTCGCACCAGTAATGCTCGTTTGGCCAACATTCGCGGCGCCGCCGTTGAATCCCTGGTCAGCCTCTCCTAGACCGCGATGTTTATTGTACGCCACGGCATAGGTCGAACCAAGGTTCGAATCGTAGTTGAAGTAGCCATTGCCGCCACCGGAACCGCCATCGCGCCCTTGGGTCAAACTCCAATTATTGCCGGTCTTATCAGAAGGGTTCACATAGCAATTACCGCCTGCACCACCGCCCACAGCGCGACGAATTACTTCGCCGTTCTTGGATAGCGTAGAATCGCCGCCATTGGAACCAAGGACGCCGATATCGGTCGACGCAACACCGCCTGCGCCTACACTTACGGTGAAGGTTTCGCCGGGACTGACATTAACTTCTGTATAGACCAGACCGCCCGCGCCGCCGCCGCCGCCATGGCGATAACCGCCCGCACCGCCGCCGCCAACAATCAAGGCGGTGAATTTTGTAACATACGATGGCGGCGTGAAGGTCATATCCTCCGTGCCGATAATATACTTGTGCACATAGTCATTGTAGACGCGATAGCGATCGCCGCCATCGCCAGGTTCGCCCGTGCCGCCGGTCGTGAACTCGCCATAAACATCTTCGGAAGTGCCGCCCGAGAGTGAATTGTTGGCGCGTAGCTTATAGCAATATTTGCTTTCCGGCGAAAGACCGGTCACTAATTTCCCTGCCGTTTCATTAAGCACCAAGGAATCGATAAGCTTCGTGTAATGAGCCGGTTCCGCATCGCCATCAGCCCACAGCTTGTATTCAACGGCGCACGAGGTCGCTGCTCCTCCAAAGTTGCCCGCCTTTGCGGAAAATTGGACATATCGCGCCCCCGAATCAACGAGTTGCAAATCCACGACAGGAATGGGCTTTTCGGCGATTTCGACGACCGGCGCGGCCGCGAGGAACGTATCGGTAGCTTGGGTAGCATGGTCGGCCGCCACCCAGGCCGCAGAAGGAACACCCTTGCGCAGGCGCACTTCGTCCATCCAGCCATTGAACGAGCCATAACCCTTTCCGGCGCAGCCGCCGAAGGCGAAGTCGCCTTGTTGTTTCGCTGTCGTGTTGTTCAGGGTGTTGCCCTGGCTCGCTAACGCACCGTTGCAATAAACAATAAAGTTGTTGTTATTGTAAACTAAATCGACCTTTATCCAGGCGGTTTTCAGGTTAGCAAATTCATTCACTGTTATTTTTTGAGACTGATTATTTGCATCAGTAAAGATGCGGATGCTTTTTTGATCGCTAGCACTGTTAAACTGCATAGCCCAGCTAAGATCATTATCGGTTGCCTTGCGCCCGATTAAATACGCCCAATCTGGAGCGCCGGACAATTTCGCCCAGAAGGAGGCGACGAACGAGGTGCCGAGATCATCAACCTTGGCCTTCTTCTCGGCGTCCTGACTGAGATCAAGAAACACGCGCCCATTATTCTCGGAGTTGCCGCCTAGAGTCGAGATCCGCCGCGCCGCGCCGACAGGACCGGAAACCTCGGCACGCGAGTTCGCGTGCGACACCATATCGAGGTCGTTGGCAGTCGAGTCGAGAACGGTTTGGACGCCATCACCCGTCTCGCCCAAATGCCAGACGCCTGTGTAATCATTCCACACTCCGTCCGTAGCGAGCTTCGAGCCGTCATTCGCGCTACGGTAGCACATGGCGAAGGTCGCCCCATTGGTGACCACGGGAACCTTGACCCAGACGAGCGATGTGCCAGAGCGGTCCCAAGTGTCGATTTCATGCGGAATCACCTTGCCCGCATCGTCGACGAAGACGAGGTCGGCGCCAGCGTCGTTGTAGAAGTCGGCGTAAGTGAAGCCGGGGAGCGAATTCTCGGCGAGTTTCACGAGCACCGGAAAATTGATTAGCGGTTCGGTGGTCTCGAAATTGACCGTGAGTTTCACCGCACGGCCGAAGTTCTCGTAGACGAACATTCCGCCGTCGGAATTCCAAACGACGTTCGGATCTGCCGCGACTGGTCCCTCGGGTTCGGCAGGCTCAGGGGCTTCCACCAGCTCGCCCTGGATGACCGTCGTTTCATCGGCGGCAAGGAGGTCCACTGTGCCCTCGCCAGCGAAGACGGCGTTGCCGAGCAGCACCTCGTCAGTGAGCGTGGCGGTATTGGCCGCGACGTAAGCCTTGCGGTCGGCAACGACGGTGATGGTGCCATTGGCGTCAATCACCGAGCCGGCGGGGAAGGTGTAGGTTATCGCGCCGGTCATTTTCCACCCCGACATGTCGACAGCCTCGTCATTGGCGTTTTTGATGACAATCTTATCCGTCGCCGTGAACGAACCGTCGTTATTAACGTTCTCGATCGAAAAACCGGCCGCAAGCGTTTCAATCGAACTTTGGGCAAGCGGAATGCCGGCGTTGAACGCGCTGCCGTAGCCGACCTCCTTGGCGGTGTTAGTTACCGAGTGGGTGTTGTAAAGGTGGACGCGGCGCTTTTCGACATAATTGTTCCAAATATCTTCCATGCCGTCGGCTACGGTCATCTTGTAGGCCGAGCTACCCCAGTTCCAGATTTTGTTGCACGTGTTGTAAATCGGGGTCTTGGCGCGGTCGAGCACGGCATCCGCCACGATCGCGTTGGTAATCGACGAAGCGTACTGCCAAAATGGCGTAGCTTCCTTGGCGGTGCCCGGCTCCTTGAGGATCTCGTCCATCAGCGTGCGCAAACGCCGAAGGTAGAGGCGGCGGAATTTCTCGGACTGCCAGACGGCTTCGACCGCGCGGCAGCAGCGCGATTTATCGGTCTTCAGCGCCTCTACGCGGACATGGTAGCCGCCGTAGAACGGGTGCGACTTGAACGCATCGTCGTCGGCCGTGATGCCACTGCCACTCATGCTAGAAACGTCGTTATAGTACTGGCCGAACGACAAGTTCATATCGTAGGCGAGCGGCTTCCAAGTACCCAGTCCGTTGATATCGTAGTAGGCCGAAAGGTTCGCCCAAACATCGTCGTTTTCATGGGTGATGCGCGCGAGGGCAAGATAGTTGATCCACGCGGGGAGATCGAAATTCTCGACCACGACCTTGGTGAGGGCGGCCGAATAGGTGGGAGACGCGGCAAAATCAGTATCAACCCCGATTTGGGCGGCAGCGGCGATTTTACCGATGAACGTGGTGAGCTGGGCAAGATCCTTCTCGTTATCGTCGTCTGGCGTCTTCTTCTCAATCGAGCCGGCATTGGTCGTGATACCGTTGAAGTTGCCGACATTCTTATAGGAATAGCCCAGGGGGTCGTAACCGTAGCAATCTTCGATCAGCTCGTCGGTGAAGCGCTCGGAGTGGAACGCGAGCTGGTAGAATTCGCCGTTCCGATTGAGGCGCACGGGATAGTGGAAAGGTGCGCTCGAACCGTAGTCGTTGAAGAGCTTGAACGCAAGGTGCTGGCGCAAGAACGAGGGGTCGGCATATTCGGAGGTGAAGGAACTCTTGCGGATTTCTGTCACTTTCGTGCCCGTCACGGGGTCGGTGCAAGTCAGGGGCTGGGACTTGTTGAAGCGCAAACCATGCGATTTCTTCGCGAACGAGGCGCTCGTATTGCCGCGCAGGTCGATGCGGACATTATCGTAATAAAAACCGGTCTGAGAATCGTAGATGCCGCAGCGCGCGTTGTAGGGAACGACCGTAAGATTCTGATCGTCGGTGTCCTTATCCATTTGCAGCTTACTGTTCGCATCGACGAAAAGATGCAGCGTCTGCAAGGTCGAGGAAAGCTGTTCGGCCGTCGGCTCGACAATCGTGCCATACCATTCATAGCCGTCGTCGGGATTTTTGAACGATGGCGAGCGGAAGGTGCGGTTTGCGCCGTCGGTAATATTCGCGGCGAAAAGGACGCGAGCGCCGGGGGGCGTGATGGCCGAGGCGGGGATAGTTGCGGTATAGACATCGCCGAGCAGTTTGTCAGCCGACGTGGTCTTGCTCATGGGAACTTCGTCAGCAGCGATTATCGTAGTTCCGGTGTCGACGCGATAAAGGAGCGTGACCGACTGGATGGCGTCGTCAGGGGAAGTGCTCAGGTCGATCGGGTTGACCGGGAAGGAGACCGAGTAGGCTTCGCCCACTTTCGCGAGAGGAAACGCTTGCCAAGGGTCGAGGGCTTTTTTGACACCGTACAGAGAGGATAATGTTCGGACCGTAGGCAACGGCATCAGTCGTATTGTTCGCCGCGCCAGGAGTGGGGGTGGCAAGGATTTGGCGAGTGCCATTCTGAGTCGTGTAGGATTTATTGTCCGCCAAATCGACCGGCACGACCACCGTCTGGAGCAGAGTATCGTCGGCGGCTTTGTAAAGCTGCACCATCGGGTACTTCTTCTGGTTGACTTTCTGCGGCAGCACCATGATTTCGCCGTAATTGCCGTAGGTGTAGCTTGCGACCTCCGTTGCCGCCGCGCCGTTAGCGAACATTTCACTCGTATAAACGACGGTGTAGGCACCAGGCTCGACCGTACGGTCACAGAGCGCGGAGATATTCGCAGGTGCAGGTGCTTTGCCGCGATTGGTGCGCAGGAGCTTGTAGTTCGCAAGGTTCACCGCCTCGGTGCCGTTGTTGTACAACTCGACCCAACCAAGATCTTTTTGCGCAGGCACCTTCGACTGGCAGCGCGCGCAGATTTCAGTAATTTCCAGCTCAGCAGACGCCGAGGCTGCAACACAGGCGACCCCAACAGACGCCAAAAGGCTCCTCATACTCATACTACAATTACCCTCCTTCCCAAAATAACCCGCCGGCCAGTAGCCAGTGCAACACCCGTAGCATAGCCCTGTGCTGACGAAGCTCTCTTGGTTGATGTCAGTATTGTAGCAGTTTTGGTTTGGCTTGTAAAGCGAGCTTCAGCTGGAGGTCCCCAATTTTCATGGTGATTTAGTTCACCCTCGTTCTCGCTAGTGTTTGCCGCAATCACCCTCCCGGAGTTGACGGATTCCCTGAAAGGAGCTGGCCTTTTCAAAGGTCGGTTCCGGCAAAGCCGAGAGCGCGGCAATCGCCTTCCTCAGGTATTCCGCCCTCGGCTCAATGTTGGAACCAAGCGAGACGATGGCTCGATTAGTTGTCCTTTTGGAGTTCACCGGTGACATCGAGGATCCAGGCGGTATCCGCCCAGCAGGGATGGGACTTGTCCTTGAAAATCTGCTGCAGAATCGGCTTCTTGACATCCTCATCGCGATTGAGGATATCGTTGTAGACCGTCTCGACGATCTCCTTATTCATCGACTTGTCCATCAATACGCCCGCGAGAAGCATCACATTCTCATCCGGAATGAGGTTCAGCGCCCGGTGTATGCACTCGCCCTGACGATCTTTGGGGACACTGCGGAACATCTTCACGAAATTGTCGATGTCAGACATCGTGACACTCTTCTTCGATGCTTCCTGCCACTTGTCGGTCAAGTCGTCGAAGTCGTTGACAAGCTTCTCTTCCGCGGCCTCTCGCTTCTCCTCTTCGGTTTGAGGCTCCTCGGTCTCGGGATCCTCCTCGGAATCGTCTTTGGCCGAAGCTTCTTCGTCTTGCGATTGCGGGGCGCCGAGGACGTCGCCCCCTACCGTAGCCGTCCCTTCGTCGGCAGGGCGCGCGGTCCTTCGCGCGCCTGCGCCTGAGGGCAGGCGCAGTACGGTCTCATCCGTACTGCTCGTGTCCTCTCGAGCAGACAAGAACACAATCACCGCAACAATGACAGCTAACGCCAGAATGCCGACAACAACCTTCCTCACAACCCCTCCTTTGCAATCATCTCCCGCCCTGCGGCGACAATGCGCTTTTCGATGCGTGTTTTGATCTGGCTCACCGAATTCCGGGAGAGCCCGAATTTCTTCGCAACTTCGCCGATATCCTCCCCTTCCATCGCGTATGCGCGGTAAACCTGGCGGTCACGGTCAGAAAGGGCGGTGTGCATGAGGACATGCTCGCGCGCGCTCGCGAGAACCGCCTTGCGCCAGTCATCGTCCAGTTCATCCGGCGATCCGCTTTGCGCAGCCAGCGTGTCGGCGACGGTCTTTCCACCCTCGTCTCCTCCGACCGGCGAATCAATCGGGATGCTCTTGTCCTTCTGCCGCACGACATCCTTGCGATGCGCCATGTGCACCTCGTTAACAATCATCGTGGCGAGATAGGAATGGAACTTCCCCTTGTCAGGCGTATACTGCCCACTCCGCAACACGTCAACGAGTTTGCCAAGGACCTGCATGACGATGTCATCTGCGTTCTGCTCGCCGCCCTTCAGCGCGGCGAACGCACGGATTGCGCCCTGGTAAGTGTCCCAGAAGCGGACCCAAGCCGCGGAATCCTCGCCCGGGGCGAGGTTCTTGATCTTCGCGATCAGCGTGACGGAGGTGACGGGGAATGCACTCATTACCGCAATAACCCGTGAAGCTTGTCCGAAGCCATCTGCAACAGGTCCTTGATCGCTTCCTCAAATTCACCCCGTTTGACCGCATTTGCCACCTTCAGCCGCGGTTTCTTGATCTTTGCATTTCCAAAATCTCCAAAATTGAAACCGTCGTCAAGCACTGATTCATCATCCATGAATACAATCCGCTCAAGTGCCTTATCAACCAAGCGCGTTGCATCCTGCAATTTGGTCCGAAAAATCCTTTGGTCAGCAGCTCGCCCGCGCCCAATGAAAAGCACCGCCACGACGACAACCATCGCGACAACTAAAATATATCGTGCCACATGCCGCGCCAAGTGACCCCGCGCCTTCTCCTTTAGCCACCGCTCCTCCGCCTCAAATTCGGCCTTCTCACGATCTGCCCGCTTCTCGTCGGCGTACGACAGGCATTCGCGCCCCTGCGGATTGGAGTGAAGGAGTTTCGGAATGATTCGCTTCCAGACCGGATCGTATGTCTCAAGGGTACCGAGGACGTCCGTCCGGGAATCGCACCACGTTCCGGTCAGGAGACGGTAGACGATGACCCCGAGCGCATACCAGTCGCTTTGCGGACTCGCTGCGACGCCCATCTCGAGTTCAGGCGCCATGTAGCCGAGGGATCCCATCACGAGCGAACGCCCTTCGCGCACCTTCACGAGTGTCCTCACCGTATCGACGATCTGGACCCCGTCGCCCTTCGCGTCGAAGATCTTCGAGATCCCAAAGTCGGTGAGCACCGCGTGCCCATCAGGGCCGATCAGCACGTTCTGGAGCTTGAGGTCGCGGTGAATCACGCCGTTCGCGTGGATGTAGGCAAGCCCCTCGCGCAGGTCGTCATACAACTTCCCGACCGTCTCCTCGTCCACCGTTCCCGGCTCGACATCGGAGAGAAGCTGCATCTCGCCGCGTTCGTTCAAGACAAGATCCATAACGAAATACGGCTTGGCGCTCGCCTCATCCGTCCCGAAGTCCGTCACCTTCACAATCCGCGGATGGTTGAGCCGAGCGAGAAGCCTCCCCTCGACCGTAAACCGCTCCTTGACCTCCGGATCGTCCTTCTCATAGGTGAAAAGCTTGAGCGCATGCCGCGAGCCGAGCCGCGGGTTCTCCACCTCGTAGACCTCGCTCATTCCGCCCTTGCCCAGAAGACGGATGATTTCATACGGACCGATTGTCCTGCGCTCTTCGCTCATGCCCTCAACTCCAATTTCAAATGTCCGATAACCTTCACAAACTTCGGACGGTGGAGCGGCACCTCAACCATCACCGACCTACCCGCCTCCGGCAACATCTCAATCGAGACCTTCTGGTTTTTCGTAGCCATGCCGGGATTATATCATTATTCTCGGATAAACGGAACCCTGCCCTGGCCGAGTCCCATTCCGCGCATCCTAATCCGTCAGTAATCTTCCAGCATTAATCCCGCGTACAAACGAAACCCAGGGCTTTTCAGCTCCGGGTCCGCTCAAGGTTTCTTCAGAAAGAACTCAAATGATTTGTGGATTTCCGATCGGATCGCCAAGGCCGTTTGTTTCCTCTCTCCCCTCTATCGACTGCTTCGCAGTTCGCGATTTCATCGCTCAGGGGATATCCGTTCCTCAATCCACAAGAGTATATGCGGCGATGACACAGTGCTGACAAAAAAATTTAAATTATTTTTAATTGACTATTTCATTGACGAAACGTCAATTAAATCAATATATCCTACATATTTCTTCTTCGCAGGGATAACGAGGTATGTCTGATAGAGGCCATCTTCATCCACAAACACGGTCGAACTGGACGATGCGGACGTTCCATCGTTGAGTTTTCCGGCGAAAGTTGCCTTGCCGGAAGCGGAAACCGTCAGTGCCAGATTGTCATACCCAAGGACCTGTAGGGATGTTTTCGGCAACTTTGGCGAAATCAGGGCAGGCTTGTCACTCCAGACCTTCCGGTACATCTTGAAGGCGAAATCCTCACCTTCGCCGTCCGCACTGGAGCAGTTGCTGGTGCCGGGGGTGACCTCGATGACAAACGGACGTCTCCACTTCGAATACTTGGCAACTGCCTCGAAACCGAATTTCATCTTCGCCGGATCCTTCGCATTGACGAAGACGGTGTAGCCAGTCGCGGAATAGGTCCAGTTCGTCCCGAAGAGCCCGAACTTTCCGCTGATCTTTCCGCTCGCGGACACCGTCATCGTCGCGATGCCAACGCCCTTGCCGTTTTCATCGGCCGCGGCAAATCCATTGAAGGTCCCGTAGGCCCAGGTCGGAAGCGCTTCGATGATGAAGGCAACCTTGAAGGAGACCGAGCTCCTGCCCAGGGTCGTAACCTTGATTGTGGCAACGGTCGGCTTGATTGCCTTTGTCTTGGAATCGATCTTCGAGGCGTTGGTCGGCACACCGACGATCTCGTACGAATATTCTTTCAGCTCCTTGTTCACCAGCGTCTTGACGAGCTTCAGCCCGGACGGCAGTCCGCTCGCCGTCACGGTCGTCCCCGAAAGCGCCTTCGCAACGACCGTCCAGTTGTTGGAGACACCGCAGCGGACAATATTCGTCGGAACGTGCGTCGCAACCTGAACGGCCCCGTTGAGCGCCAGCGAGACCGAGGCGAGATCCTGCTCCTTCGAGACGAATCCCGCGACAATCTGGACATCCTTCCCGTTGACAGGATAAGAGTAGCTTGTTGAACGGGAGACCAGCTCGCCATCAATCCTCCATCCCGTAAAGCTATGCTTCGACACCGCCGTCGCCCGAACGGACGCCATCTTGCCATCTGCAAAGACGCCTCCGCCGGAGACCTTGCCCATTTTCGCATCGCAGTCAACCTTGATGATACGCTCGTTCTCGGCGCGAACGATCAACGGCAGGATTGCGGATGCCTTGGCGCCACCCGCCGTCTTGGCGATAACTTGCGCCGAATAAATCCCGCTCTTCGTCGGTGTGCCGTAGATCGTATTGGCTGGGATGTCCACCTCGGTCTTGGAGCCCTTCACCAGAATATCCTTCGCGGTGAACTTGAGGCCCGATGGCAGTTTCGAGACCGAAAGCGTCGGACGAGACCCGCCCGTCGCCGACAGGGCAATGGAAACAATCTCCTTCTTGGTCTCGTATTCGGCCGCCGTCTTGAACGCGCCAATTGTCACCCAGTCATCCGTCTTCTTGATGAACTTCGCCGTCAGCGAAAGATTCGCCGCGCCCATCGAGCCCTTATATGTCGTTTCCTGGGACTTCTGCGTCAAGCCCAGATACCATCCCGAAAAGACATACCCGCTTGTGGCGGTTGCCTTGAGCGCAAATGCCTCTCCCTGCGCGAACGAACCGGCGCCAGAAACACTGCCACCCTCCTTGGGGCTACAAGACGCGGTAAGCGCATAAACCTTCGTCCAATGCGCATAGTACGTCACCGACTTCACAACCTTCTCCGAAGACAAAATCCTATTGCCTCCAGTTGACGATGTAAACCACCCGTCAAACCTGTAATTGCTCCGTGTCGGATTAGGAAGAACGCCGATCCTCGCTCCTGAATTCACTTTACGCGTCTTCTCTGAAACCACGCCACCATTTGCATTGAATGTCACTGTAAATGTTGAGACAGCCGGGGTCGAAGAGCCACCAGATGACGAACCAATGCCGAGAATCGCATCGACGGTATTCATAAACTGCTGAGCAGAAGTTCCAGATCCGGCACTTGCATGCATCTTCCCTGTGCGTCCTGTGAAGCCCTGATTGACGGATCTAGCGGGAAAATAAACGCGACAGTATGGATACTCAAACCCGTACCGCGCAAAATTCATCGCCGCCTGCGTGTCCGCCGTCTCCGAATCAAGCGCAAAGACGAAGTAAAGCCCCCGCGCCTTCATCCATGAGTCAATCGAAGACGTTGAACCGAGTGAGGACGCCAACTGTTTACACCAGCCACACCCAGAACTGGCCCAAACGACAACAAGAGGCACCCTCTTGGATTCCGCCAAGTTCTTCGCAGTATTAAATTTACTCGTCCACTGCCCGACAACAACCGTCGCGGAGTCAGACCAGGAAAGCCCCTGAAAAGAACCTGCCATGACCCTCGAAAAGCACATCCCCGCCAAAACCAGCAGACATACCATTCGAGGCTTCCACTTCATGCCGGTCACTCCTCTTTGTCAAAACCGAAGTCGCTTTCGGAGTCGGGATGGTCCTTCCCGTACTGGATGATGTCCTCACGGGTCTGAACCGCACCACTTTCAGCTGCATCGAAGATGAAATCGGCATTTTCCTTGAGAACATCCATTGCCAACTGCTTGCCGCTATCCATGACCGCGAGCGAGACGTCGACCTTGTTCGAGTTCTTGAACATGCTGACGGTGAACATAATCGCGTCGTAATCACCGGCATCCAGTGTATCAAGCTTCAGCATCTGCTTAATGAGTGCGACCTGATCCGCTTCGCGGGCATCGAAGTCCATCAGCTGATCCATCAGCCCCGCATGCGCCTCGGCAACAATCTCCGGATCGGAATCGCCCATCATGCCAACCAACTCCGGTGCTCCGTCAGCCCCAAGCCACTTCAGCGAGTCAATCGCTGCCTGCTTGACAAACGATGGAATATCCTTGCCGCCGTTCGCATAAATCATCGCCAGAAGCTTCTGAACCGCCGCAAACACCCTCTTCTTATCATTCTTTGTTGATGCGAAGGAAAAACTCATCTGCTTCAGGATGCCACGCAACTCATCCGACAAAAGCGACATATCTTCGTCATCAAAGTCAAACGACGGCATTGTAGCAAATGGATCCTCACCGTCTTTCCAGCCGAATTCTCCCTTCGACGACGCTCCACCGAAACCCTTAAAGGCGTCCACCACGCCGACCGACTCGTCAATACGCCGAGACTGGACTTTTTTCGCAGGAGATTCAATCAACTTGATCTTCCGCGAACGAAGGGCCTTCGTAGACTCCGCCTTGCGAGCCGCATCCGAAGGCAGAAGACACCACGTCAACCCAGTCACCAACGTAACGGCAACCAAGACAACAGAAATGTATCCGCCTTTGTTTGAGACACCACTCATATTAAGTTAATATATGCCGCAGAGCAACACCAATGACAAAGTTTTTATAATAGCTATTTTTCTCTGCTTTCAATGTGAAAAGGAACGGAAAACAACCAGTTCCGCTTGTCAATTCTGATGGACTTGTTGAGAAACCCGGCGCTGATCACATCTTCAGCCAAAACAGAAGTTGCCCCATCATCACGATCCAATGTGATGACACCGTTATGCTTGAAGCCCGTGATTTCCTTCTGCGCCGTGCCGTTTTCGGACCAAACGGAGCAAGATCCGGTCACAATGCCCGTCGCACGCGCCAACTTGACCTGCACATTACAGGGATTGACACTCGCGTCAAAGTCATTCAGACTCTTGTTGTCCGCACACTTCACAAGCGATTTTTTAGCCATTGTGAACGCATTGCCGGCCAAGTTGACATCCAAGCCGTCAACCTGAGCACCGGATTCCGTGACAAACGAATAGCCGTCCGCAAGAACCTCCTTTGGAAAGCCCTCGACCGTGATCGTGTCAATGTCGAACTGCTGAGCCCAGTCGTTGTAATACGCCTGAAGGTTGACGACCTTGTCGTACCATCCTCCGACCGGCGAGATCCTCATGCGCCAGCCCTCAAAGCCGTCATAGGTGAGAGCCGCATTGTCATTGTTCCAAAGAATGCTGCTGTTCCCCGTGTCAATGACGACCTTGTACATCTTACCGTCCAGACGCCCGCTGTTGTCAGCTTGCGCTGTCAGCTCGAGTCGTCCGCCAAAGCAGTATGGCGACTTCGCGAGGTATACGGGCACGAGCATCTTCCATCCAAGAGCGGAAGAACCGTCTTCGAAAATGCCGCACGCCGTCGCCGATGCGCTGACCTTCGTGTTGTCAGCCAGGAGTCCAGCGACCTTCACACCACCCTTGTTGTCGACCGTGATCGTCAGATAGCCGTTGCCGGACGGAAGACCGGCCGCCTCGTCTGCGGCCGCACCGCTTGTCCGTGTTGCCTCCATCCGAACGAGCGATACGGTGTAATAGCCAGCAAAAAGATAGGCCTTGTCAAGATAGTCGTTGATCTTCGCGTTCTGCCGGAAAATCTCACCTTCATACCCGACGTCCTTCTGATAGCCCTTGCCCTTGGGATCCGGGACGTTCATCGTCAGCTTGACTTCGCCTCGGGCGCTCTTCCAGGCATGAGTCGGTCCGTCCTGCACCGAAACCAGGAGAACATTCGTGACGGTTGTCGTGCCGAACTTCTGCGTCATGACAAGCTTCTTGCGGCAAATGCCGGACGTGAGAATCTCGTCCCACGGGCTCTCGCCCTTCGCGGTCTTGAAGGAGTAGGTCTTGCCGGCGAGGGCGACCTTGGCGGAAACCGTGTCATTGGACGGATTGTCCGCATTCTTCGCCGAAACGGTCAGAGTCACTGACGCGAGGGCCGGCAGCCCGTTTGTCAGGTCCGTATCCGCCGCAGCGATGCCGAAGTACGTCCCGGCGCGAAGCGGCGCCGTCTCGTCCTTCGTTACCGATGCCTTTTTCGTCTTGTTCGCCGCAGCATACGCTGCCGCAGCATCTGCGTACTTGCCGCTATTCTTGAGGATGACTTCACACATAGGCACCGTAATGACCGGCACATAATCGCCTGGCTCGGGTTTAAGCTCAACCTTGAAGGACATATCGGGCATCTTGACGGACAAGGCCTTCGGGATAAGCTTGATCTCGACTGTTTTCGCCTTGCTATCCTTGTCTGCCCACTCGAGGATGCCCTCTTGCGGAATGAACTGCTCGTTGGCCTTTGCCGTTCCCTCGACCGTTGAATAGCGGACGCGCACCAAACCATCCTTCGCCGTCCGGTTGACCGTCAGCTTGACAGAGGTGGCCGTATCCTTTGATGCCACTGAGGCCTTGGAGAACTTGATTGCGCCGACGTTTGCATAACTTCCGGCAAGCACATAGGAACCGTCGCCCTTAGACATCTCGTCACGATGGGAGACCTTGAGATAGTAGGTTCCGTTCGCGAGACCAAGACGCACGATTTCGTCAACGCCGACGACAGCTACACCCGAAGCGTCCTGAACCGGATTGCTGTTCGCGTCGTAGAGGGACAGAACCGCATCCGCATCACCTGTCCGCGCGACAAATGCGAAGTCATAATAGTAACCGTCTTTCGCCGCGAACGTGAACCAATCCGCCGGATCGCTACTCCAGAGCGTACGCGACTGCTGCGTCGCCGTCGTCTTGAGCGACCAGGACGTCGGAGCGTATTTCACCGTCTTGCCGGCGTAAACCGTCGAACCGGTCAGCTTGTCATCCTTCGGATCAGAAGTGTCGGAATAATAGGCGGTATCGACAATGACTCGGTCGCAAGCGCCCGTAAAGGAGAATGATGCGTCATTCGGCTTTGAGTAGCCCTTGACGTCATAGAAACGAACGGCATAGGTTCCGTCCGCCGGCAACAGAATCGACGCACCGTTCGGATATTTCGTCTTTTCGACCTTGCCATCGGAAACAAGCGACCACGTTGCGGCATCCGTGCCTTGCGCACGAACCGTCAGCTGGGCGATTGCGACCTCATTCGTCCTCGCATCGAACTGGCAACCGATCGCATGAACCCTAAAGGACGGGTAGTCAAGGCCGATACCGTCCGTCACGCCGAGACGGAGATAGTATGTCGCGTCCTCTGTTGCCGTGAAATGCCCCGACTCGATGTTTTCCGGCGTCAGGTCGAATGTCGTCACCGCCTTCTCATTCGAGCCGGACATCGTGAAGACCTCGGCCGTCAACTTGCGTCCTTTGTCGTTCTTCGGATCCTGGGCCTTCGAGCGAAGGAGGTAGGTCATGTTCTTCCTTCCCTGAATCGCAAAGACATCGTACCAGTCCGTCCGGTTCAGCCGATGCCATCCGTGACCGACCTCGTCGATCTGCGACGGGTCGTCGTTCCTGTGTCCGGGAAGGACCGTCAGCAGATTGGCGCCCTTGTAAGTATCGTCGTCCGCGTCAAATTCGTCGGGGTCGCCGTCTTTCGCAACGACTTCCGAAACGACCAGCTTGACGGGCAGGTAGGATGGCTCATCCTCATCGTCATCCGCCAGATCCTGGCAGACACCGACATAGAACTCGGCGTCTTTCGCCGGTGAAACGGCGCAACGAACGTCCAGCGATCCAGAACCGTTGCCGCGGTTCTCGACGATAATCTCGCCGTTCGCATCGTAGAGCCGCATCAAAAGGTTGGTCGCAGCGCCAGATGTCTCGACCACATAGCGCTTGTTCTTCTTCGCCTTGAACGAATAGAGCACTTCGTCGATAATCGAATCGTAGGCACCCGTCCCCTTGGCGTTGATGTGTCCGGGGGCGCACTCGACCGGCTGATTGACCGCCAGCGGCGCCGGGTCATGGTCTTTCACCTTGCGCACCTTGGCGACGCGAAACCTGACGGACGCCCGCACCTGGTCATAGTCCAACACGCGGCTGGACTTGACGATGAAGACGCAATCGACGTCCTCGGACGGCATGATGACTTTCGAGTCGTTATGGGGTGATGCCCAATCTGAACAGTCCTTCGTCATCCCCTTCGGCAACTGCTCGAAGTATAGGTCGCCCAACTCGTCCCCGCCTTCCGTGGCAAGGTAGTAGCGCCGCCCCGCCTGGAAGGTGGCGCGCAAGCAATAGGCGGGGCCGGTGATAAAGTCGTGGAGCTCGATAGGCTCGGGATCTGGGGCTTCAGACGCGGTCAGTACCTGCGGATTAGCCGGAATGCCGTATGGCAAGCGGTTGCCGAGCGAGTAATTGAGCGTCGCCGTCGACCCTGGCTCACCCTTGACAAGGATGTAATACCACCAGCTTGACGGAACGTTCCAATGGATATCGTCCCAGTCGTCATCCGCCCATTCATCCTCGTCCATCGGATTCCAGCGCTCACCGTCAACGACCCAGCGTGTCTGGGTGCCGATGGTGACTCCTTCGAACTCGGCACACGGCTCAATCATATCGAAGTCATAGTTCCAGGAACTGTCCTTGAAGGTTTCGGAAATGAAGATGTCGGCACCCGCCGGGCTCGCCTGATCAAGCCACACGGTATAGGGCTGCCCCTTCTTGAGCTGCATCTTGTAGTAACAGACCTGCAAGGGATTCGTCCCCTGCTGATGCAAGGTGACCTGCGCCGTTCCAATCTGATATTCACCGCTGACCTTCTTCGTCGAAGGTGTGATGACGATGGCCTTCTCAATCGAAGAACCGTCACCGGCCCAGCTGGTAGCAATGACCCCGATGAACAACACCGATGTACAAAGCATCTTGCGAACGCTCATCATAATACCTCCTCGAATCTCATTCGCCTTTAGTCGACCCAATCCACGCGGCTGATGTCAATGGCGGCGCCGCGCTTGGCGTTCAACGTCGACTTCGACTTCGCCATCGGCGTCTTCAAGTATTTGACCTTGTCGGTGAAGTACCAGGAACCGTTCACAAACGGCATGTACTGTCCCTCGGGACATGTCGGATTCTCACAGCCACAGCCCCTTCCCCAGCCATTCAGTACGACACCCTTGAAATAGACCTTCTTCGTGCCGGATTCGCAGGACAGCTTGAAACTGCCGGACACGATACCGGTCGAACGGGAGAACGAAAGCGTCAGCCCTTGCGGATTGTCATTCGCCACAACATTCAGCGACGACGACATCACCTTGACATTGGCAATCGGGTTTTCTCCCGCGGAGAACGCCCCGTCAGCAACGCCAACCAGATTGGTAAGGTCGACGTTGAAGCCAAGCTCGTTCTTCTGGTAGAACTTGTCGCAGCACGCCCCCAGGTCCTCGGTCTTGTCATAAATGGCACCGGCCGCGCGGAACTCCGTCTCATAGCCCGCCTTGGCGGCGGCGGCGGATGCCGCCTCGAAGTGACTCCACAGCACATCGGCGCAACGCTGATCAGACTCGTTCGTCCGCGACGGAAGGACCGTCGCACGCCACGCCGGCGACTCGCTTGTGGAGTTTTCAAGCGCCGTTTGCGCACCCTTCAGGATCCGCAACAGGCCAGAGAACCGATCCGTCGTGCCCGTCTTGAAGATTGGCAAGAAGGCAACATCATGGCTGTTCCCGTTCGCATCTACATAACGATCTTTATCCTTGCCCGCCAGGAGCGTGGACGAGCCAGACAGGGTCGTACCGTTCGGCAACATCAGCGACCATGTCACCTTGCCGGCATTGCAGGCGGAAGAACCCTGCATCTTGAGCGTCAGATAACCCGTACCGACGCTAGCAAAGCCCTCGGTTTCTTCGGAAACGACGCCTGTCGTCGGGAGCGCGACCGTGTAGTAGCCCTCCCAGCCCTTGGCTGGAGCGGACGGCGACCACGGCGCACCCGAATGTTTTATCGAAAGCTCCTTGCCGACGTTCGGGTCAAACAAGGTCACCACCAAATTGTCCTCCTGACCGCCATCCAGCGCCTCAACGCGGAGCCTGTAGCCCGCATACTTGCCGCTACCCGAAAGTTCGCAGACAAAGGTGTTGGCGGACGTGAAGTCCGTCCAGCTCTTCGCCGCCTTGAAAGACACCGTGCCCGCCTCCGAAATGTACTTCGCGGACACCTTGCCGGACTTTGCCGGAATCGTCACGTTGAGTGTGCCGTAAAGGCGCATCAGGCCGTTCGCCTCGTCGTACCCAACGAGTGGCAGTTCGTTGAACGTGCGGGACTTGAGGCAGGTCGCGTTGAGCGGCTCGCGATCTGGCACCGTCGACTTCGACGGATCCGTCACCTCAAAGGACACCTTGGTCACGAACCCGGCGGTCTTCCTGGATACGCTCTTGTTCTTCGAAGTCCTGTAGCTCACGGTCTCCGTGACCTGATAATAGACAGGGCCGAACGAACCGGCCTTGGTCGGAACGCCGCTCAAGAGAAGCCCGTCCGCCTTGTCCCAGGCGGCCCTGATGCCGCTCGGCAGCGTGCCGGAGAGCTTGGAGAACGCCAGTGTCCGCTTGAATGTGCCCGCCTTGACGTCATCCAGCGCACCCGGATCGGTGAGCTTCGTCACCTTGCAGACATTTGAGAACGCGACGGACACGTAGCCGCTGAAGTCATACGACTGCTGCTGGAAGTCAGGCGCATCATCCGCAATCGAGACGACCTTGACCGTGTTCGGAGATCCCTTCGTGAGCCCCCCCGCAAGCGACTTGAACGAGACCGTCGCGGTCGCTCCCGTCGGAACACCCTCGACGAAGACACTCTGCCGCTCGTCGTGATGCGTCTTCCAGGACACCTCGGTCGGCTTCACCTCGCCGATCGTCGTTTTCACTTCCGCACTGACGTCGCCGTCGTTCGCCGTCGTCCGCTGCACGCCGAGCTCCAGCGTATCGCTGGCCTTGACATAGACAGTCCCACTCTTGGCGAAGTCATGGGAGACGGCCGCAAAGGCCGCCTTGCCCGGCGCCTTCTTGTCATTCTCCGTCACCTTGAGCGTAAACGTGTCCTCCTTGAGCGTGGCGAAACCCTCCGTCAGGGTGATCTTGAAGACAAACGTGCACGGACCGTCATAACGGTTGTCGTTGGCAATCGTGATGACGTGGTTGGTCGTTCCCTTGACGCCGTCGCCCCAGGCGAAGTCGGAGTCGTGATACGACGCAACGTCATAGCGGGCGTGCCCGTCCTCGGTGGCGATGTTGAGGGAATTTTCCACATCAAGTCTGACGTGAACCTTCACGTCGTCAGACGCGCCAAGCGTGCGCTCGACGGGAATCTCCACCTCGCCGACATTCTCGCTCACCGTCCGTTCGCTCTTCAGCTTGCCCTTCTCCTTGTACGCGAAACCGACTTCACCCGGCTTCCAGAGCTGATGAGTGATCGACCCTGAGCCGTCCAGTTCAACGACCACATCATACGTATCCGCATCCTTCACGGCCTGATAGTAGGGCTCGCCCTCAAAGTACTTCGGACCCTCCAGCTGACCCTCAACGCCGCCGTTGATCCCCTTGAGGTAATACCACTCGCCCTTCTTGACCCGAATGGCAACCGTCTTGTAACCCGAATCGATCGTGGTCGTGTTCTTCGACTCCAAAGGCTCGATCAGCATGGCCGTCTTAAGAACATAGGATATCCACGTTGACCCCGCCTTATCCACCGCGAAGCCCGCATCGGACGTGACCGCCTTGACCGCGACAAAGCACCCCTCGCCGTCAATGTCGCCACTCGCGAAGGAACGCTCCATCGAGATGCCCCGCTCCAGCGTATTCGTTTTTGCCGTCAACACCGAAACCGCGCCATCCTTGACCTTTTGGAGCTCGAGCACCACCAACCCGTCACCCGTCTCTCCTGGCGCACGCTCAATGGAAATGCTCTGCAAGACGCCGACCGAAACGCCCGTCAGTCTGAAGACGTCGGTCGCGTCGGCGTGCGAAATGCACTTCGCCTCGTTGTTGCCCGTCGGCGTCGACTCTCCGACGCCGTTCAGCGTGAGCGCCGTCGTGCGCGCGTCATTGTTCTCGATCTCGCCGTTGTTCTTCTGCCCGTCCTCCTTGATAAGCTCCTCGATGCGACGGCAATAGGCATCAAAGTTCCTCGTCGCAATGTCGTTGCCCTTCGTATCATAGCGCATCGGGCTCGTCGTGGCGAACTTCGTGAACCTGCCGGCCACCGTGCCGTTCTTGCGCAAGAGGACGAAGATCGGCACACCCGTGCGGTTTGGCTTGTTGTCTTCGATGCGGTTGAAGCCGCCGTTCGCCGTCATGTCGCGGACGAGCTTGTGGTTGCGCTCGAGCACTTCCGCCGCTTCCGTGTCGGAGACGTTCTTGCGCGTCAGGTAGCCGAGGCCGCTGCGCATCTTCGCTTCGAGCAGCAATTCGTCGGCCCCCGAAAGAGCCGGCGTCTCCTTCGGGAAGACAGACTTGTTGAGCGTCGACTTGGTCGGCGTCGCCTCCTTGCCGACCTTGTTCGTGTAGGTGTTGCGCGCCAACGTCGTCGAATAGGCTTTGCGCGAAAGAAGGGTTGGCGAGTCATAGTCGCCGGCCGTGTTGGTGAAGTGAGGGATGTCGATCGCCACGAGTGCAAGCTTCTTTTCCTTCGCCCACGCCGCAAAGCGATTTTTTCCAAATTCATCCTCGAGGTCGAGGAAATTGCGCTCGACATTTGCGCAATCTGGACACCACTTCGAGCCCTGCACGCAACAGAGGACATAGGCGCCTTCGGTCGCGGCAACCTTCTGCGTGGCGACGTCCAGATCCATCGTCCACTCGCCGAACTCAAGCGCCGGCGCGGTACGCTCGCCGAGCCACAGTGGATTAGACGCGGAATTGCCCGCGACATAAGTGATCGTCACCGTCTTCCTGCTCTCGACGAACGTCACCGTCAACGTGTCACCGTCCTTCGCGGTCGACGGGAAGAGCTCCGCAGTCTTGATAACGACTTCACCCTCAGTCTGGCCGACCTTCCACTCGACCGTACCGGAGGCGAGGACCTTCGGGTCTTCGTTGTAGGTCACCTTCCACGTATCGGTCACCTCATACTTCTTCTGCGCATCCGTGCGCGTCAGTTTGAGCGTCACCGACTCAGTATCCTTTTCGGCCTCCAGGCGATCCTCATCTGATTTTCCGGCATTGACAACCGTCCCGCCCGGATGCGCCGTAAAGCCATTAAACACCGATTCGATGTAGGCGATCATCGTCTCCGCCCCCGCGGCAGTGTTGTCGTTCGGCAGATGACGGGTCTCCGTTAGGACATCAACTTCCTTATCTCCCTTTTTGAGCTTATGGCCGGGCCAATAGTAAGCCACGTACGGATAACCGCCGCCGGAACTTGAAAAATTCCTCGCTTCGCTCGCCTGCGTCTTCCAATTCACCGTGCCCGGCCCCCACTTCGACTGGGAAACGTCAAACGCGAAGAGGATGCCGGCGCCCATGCCGCTCCCAGCACCCTTCTGCCAATCCGTGAATTTCTTGTCTGCAAACGCATGCTCAAGCCGCTTGCACCAGCCGCAGCCGCCATTACCCCAGAAGACGACGAGCGGACACCCTTCGGCCTCGGCCTTCGCCTTCACAAACGTGAACTGGTCGTTCCACTCGCCCGGATTGATTTCCGTTGAGGACGTCGAGTACTGGACCCCGTTATAGCTTTCGAGCGCGAACGCGGTGAGCCCGGACAGTACAACCGCAGCCAGCGCCGTCAATGTCTTAACCGTCTTCATTTCACTTTTCCTTGTTTTTTGTCTTGCTTGAAGTGTTCTTCACATCTGGCCCGTATTCGATGACAGCCGCCGCGCGGAGCTCTGCCATCTTCTTGCCAAAGAGATTGAGCTCGTGCTGTTTTTTGACGAACTGGACAATCTCCTCTTCATTCATCTCCACGACATTGATGGCCTGCTTGAAGAAGATGCGGGAAATCTTGCACTCTTCCTCGTCCTTGGAATCGATGCGGGCAATCATGATGCCGCCATCTGCCTCGATGGGCGGCGAAACCTCTCCTGTTTCAAGCTTTTTCGCCCACTTGTAAAGCTCTTCGTCTGGCTTGATCTGCTTCCAGTCCAATGTGGCCCACTCGCCTCGGTCGGCCTGCTCGGCCGGCAAGGTGGAATATTCGGCAGCCGCATCACCAAAGTCCATCCCCGCGACAATCTTCTGCCAAACATTTGTCGCGTGGGCGAAGATGCAGGCGTTCGTCGCGTCGATGCGGCGGTTAAAGTCCTTGAGCTCAAGCCGCTTCCTTGCCGCGAATTCCGGCGTCACATTCGTCGGATTAGCCGCCACCAGCCAATCTTTCACCGCCGCGCGCCGCGCCTCCGTCATAACTAGATCGCTGAATTCGCCCGCCTGAGAACCCAACTCCGACAGAAGACCATTCCAATCTTTCGACTTGAATCCTCTGCAGTGCTTCAAAGCCATCGCCTGATAGTTTGTCAGCACGTTCTCCGCAACCACAATCCCGTTTGTCGCGGCAAACTCTTCCAGCAGGACGTTTGCCACAAAAAGCTGCGGATAGGAGATTTCAAGTTGTTTTTTGATCTTTTCGACCTCCTGAATCGACATCTTTGGCCGTGCCGCCCGCTGCAAGAACAGCATCATCTCGACACGCTTCGTAAGCAAAGACGGCATCAACTTGCGACCATCAACGGAAACAATAAAATTTTCGTCCTGTTTTTTGGAACAACCCAAAAAAAGGGCTACAACAACAATCGCAAAAATAAAAGCTCTTACTTTCATAATGGTCATATTATACCATATGCCTCTGGAGACTTTCAATGACGCGCCGGGGAGTTCACAGATTCCAATTCGGGGGCATGCTGTCGACTTTGTCGCCGTCCTGCCTCCG
>JAEDMC010000198.1 GCA_016303225.1 Kiritimatiellia bacterium | reverse complement strand
TTGAGCTTCCCTGACAAGCGGCGAGACGCCGCTTCCCCTTTGGAAGAAGCCGCTTTCCCTTTGGAAGAAGCCGCTTCCCCTTTGGAAGAAGCCGCTTCCCTCTCTTGGTATTCGCCTTGATCGTCTCCAGCTCAGCGACATTACCAACCAGTTATGGTTATTTGCTATAATTTACACTGTATTGGCAAAACATAAGAGGATGGATGACGAATGGGAAAGGCACATCGAGCGACGGGGAATCCGAGGGGGCGTCCGCCGAAGATTCCGTTTGACTTTGGTCAGCGCGTAATGGAGAATCTTCGGCGGCGAGTCGATCCGAAGACGGGGCTCGTCAGGCCGCTCACGACTCATATGGCCCGGCAACTAGGGGTCAGCCGTTCGACTGTTTCTCGAGAGTTGCGCTGCTTGCGCCAAGGCGGTGCCTTTGAATTCGTCGATGTTCGCGTTGGTCCCAAACAACTGACCACATATTACCGGTTGAAGGACTGACGATTGGCGAGGGCGACGGCGCTTAGGTGAAGATCGACTCGGCGATGCGCACGGACGACATCGCGTCCTTCGCGTAGTAGGTCGCCCCGATTTCGTCCGCATATTCCTGCGTGAGCACGGCGCCGCCGACAATGGTCTTGATCGACGGATCGGCCGCACGGAGTTGCGCGACCGTCTCCTTCATTGCGACGACCGTCGTCGTCATGAGCGCGGAAAGCCCGACCAGCTTGCAGCCCGTCTTGAGCGCGGTCTCGACAATCGTTTCCGGCGGCACGTCGCGTCCGAGGTCGATGACGTCGAAGCCGTAGTTCTCCAAGAGCGCGCGCACGATGTTCTTGCCGATGTCGTGGATGTCGCCCTTGACGGTTGCAATGACGATCGGACCTTTCTTCTCCGCCGCCTGTCCTGACTTCGCGAGCGCCGCGCGAATGACGTCAAACGCCTGCGCCGCCGCTTCGGCCGCCATGAGAAGTTGCGGCAGGAAGAGCTTGCCCGTCTCGAAGCCCTTGCCGACCGTCTCGAGCGCCGGCACGATCTCGCCGTCGATGATCTCGACCGGCTGCTTGCCCGCGGCAAGCGCGTCTCGCGCGGCCGCAGCCGCGTCGGCCTTGAGGCCATGGAGAATGGCTTCGTTAAGGCAAAGGTTGGGCGGCAGGACTTGAGACGAGAGACGTGAGACGTTAGGACTGGTCCCCTCGGCGTTGGCCGCGATCCAGGCGGCGCAACCGGGATCGTGGGCTAGGAGCGCGCGCCAGCTGCGGTAGGCGGACATCATTTCCGGCGAGAGCGGATTCACGATCGCGCTCGTAAGGCCGGCACCGAGCGCGAGCGCGTAGAAGGTCGCGTTCAGCTGGGGCCGCGCGGGGAGTCCGAACGAGATGTTCGAGACGCCCAAGACGGTCCGCACGCCCAGTTCGGCGCGGATGCGGCGGAGCGATTCGAGGATCACCGAGGCGCTGGACGGATCGGCGCTCGTCGCAAGGCAGAGGACGTCGATCACGAAGTCGTCCTTGGTGAGTCCGTACTCGGCGCCGCGGTCGATGATTTTCTTGGCGAGCGCAAGGCGGCCGTCGGCTGTCGGCGGAATGCCGTTCTCGTCGAGCGTGAGCGCCACGAGAACGCCGCCGTATTTGGCGACGATCGGAAAGACGGCGTTCATCGACTCTTCCTTCGCGTTGACTGAATTGACCATCGCCTTGCCATTGTAGTGGCGGAGCGCGTTTTCGAGCGCGACGGGGTCGGCCGTGTCGATCTGCAGCGGCGTGTCGGTGACGCTCTGAATGGCCTCCACGGTCGTCCGCAGGACCTGTGGCTCGTCCAGCCCGGGCACGCCCGCGTTGACGTCGAGAATCGCCGCGCCGGCCTCGACCTGCGCAATCGCCTCGCGGAGGATGTAGCCGGTGTCGCCCGACTTGTACGCCTCGCGGAGCTTCTTCTTGCCGGTTGGGTTGATGCGCTCGCCGATGACGATTGAATCGTCGAAGGGGAGCTCTACAGCTCGCGAATACGAAGAGACTACGGTCGGCAACGTTCTCGTCTCCCGTCTGATGTCTTCCGTCCTCTTAATCGCTGCGATGTGCCGTGGTGTGGTTCCGCAGCAGCCGCCGACGTAGGTGGCGCCGGCTTCGATGCAGGCGGCGACGTCGCGGGCGAATTCATCAGGACCGACGGTGAAGACGGTCTTGCCGTCCACGACCTTGGGGAGCCCCGCGTTGGGCTTGGCGATGATTGGCAGATTCGTCCGTTCGGCGAAGCGCTTCAGGAAGGGGAGCAGGCGGTCGGGACCGAGTCCGCAGTTGAAGCCCGCGGCGTCGGGCTTGAGCGCATTGAAGAGCGCCGCGATGGTGTCGACGTCCGCCCCCGTGAGGAGCTTGCCGTCCTCGCCGAGGGCGACGGACGCGAGAATCGGGAGCTTGGCGTTCTCCTTGGCGGCGAGAAGCGCGGCCTTGAGCTCGTAGGTGTCGCCGAAGGTCTCGAGGAAGACGAGGTCGGCGCCGGCTTCCGCGCCCAGGCGGATCTGCTCGGCGAAGGCGTCGTAGGCCGCGTCGAATTCGAAGTCGCCGGCGGGCTTGAGGAGCCTGCCCGTCGGGCCGACGTCCAGGGCGACGCGCTTTGCGCCGGCGTCGCGTGCGCATTGGACGGCGGCGGCGATCACGTCCTTGAGCGGCACGTCGCCGTGGTATTTCGCAGGATTCGCGCCGAAGGTGTTGGTCGAGACGATGTCCGCCCCGGCTTCGAGGTAGGCGCGGTGGACGGCGGTGATGTCCGCGGGACGCGTCAGGTTCCAGAGCTCGGGAATTTCGCCGGGCTGAAGTCCGCGGTTCTGCAGTTGGGTGCCCATCGCACCGTCGAGAAAAGTGATCATGAGAGAATTCCGATGATGGCCGTCACGCTCTTCGAGGGAATCATGAGGCAGGTGTCCGTAAGGGTGATGCCGAGACGGCGTTGTCCGTCGATGGCGGCAAGGAAATCGCGCTGGGTCTCGAGCGGCAGATCGCCGTAGCCAGGCGAAAAGCGCGGCGTGCGCGGACCTTCGAGAGCTTCGCACGCCTCGTCGGCATAGCCTTCGAGGACGGCGGTCGCGACGGCCTGGGCGATCAGAAGGTCGGCCGAGTCCGTTGCCGCGTAGCGGCGGAGCAGAAGGTCGACCTCATGGCCGAGTGTTGCGGCGAAAAGGTAAGCGCGCTTTGCGCCTGCGAGAGTGCGCCGTAGCGCGGCGCTGCGAAGTTTCAGCGTCCCGACTAGACATTCTGGAGATTCTGGAAATTCTAGAGCAACCAGATCGGCGAGATGGCGCGGTCGAGCGGCGGCGAGAACTTTCTTTTCGACGGCGTCAATGCGCTGGACGAGCGCCGCGTCGGGGGCGGCGTTGCCCATGCGCAAATAGCGCAGGATCTCGGCGCGGTCAGGCTTCAACGATGGATCCCAGGTTGCGGATGATTTCCGCGCCGACCTCCGGCTTGTTCATCGTGTAGACGTGCACGTGGTTGACGCCGTTGGCGAAGAGATCGACGATCTGTTCGCTCGCGTAGGCGATGCCGGCGGAGAGCATCTGGTCCGGACGGTCCCCGAAGCGGTCCACAATCATCTTGAAACGGGAGGGAAGATAGGTGCCCGAGAGCTGGCAGATGCGCTGAATCTGCTTGCCGTTGGTGACGGGCATGACGCCGGCGACGATCGGCACGGTGATGCCGTGTTCGCGGACCTTTGCAAGATAGCGGTAGAGGATGTTGTTGTCGAAGAACATCTGCGTCGTCAGGAACTCGACGCCCGCGTCGACCTTCTTCTTGAGGTTGTCGATGTCGTCTGCCAAGTGCGCGCATTCGGGATGGCTCTCGGGATAGCACGCGCCGCCGACGGCGAAGCCGCCGAAGCTGCGGATGTCCGCGGCAAGATCGCTGGCGTGGGCATAGCAGCCTGGTGTCGGTCCGCTGTCCGCCGGACGGTCCCCGCGGAGCGCGAGAATGTTCTCGATGTCGGCTGCCTTGAGCGCGGCAAGTTCGTCCTGAATGCGTTCGCGCGTGGAGGTGAGGCAGGTGAGGTGGGCGAGGGGCGTTATGCCCTTGGCGAGGATGCGCTTCGCGATCGGAAGCGTGTTCGCGTTGGCACCGCCGCCGGCGCCATAGGTGACGGACATGAAGGCGGGCCGCTGGTCGCAGAGCTGCTCGACGGCAGCAGCGATCGGCTCGAACGGCGCGGACGCCTTCGGCGGAAACACCTCGAAGGAAATGGAGGGACGTTGTGACTGCAGAATCTCTGGAATTTTCATGTCGAAAGAAATTATACCATTTTCCTACACTCCAGGGCGGGATGAGGTGTCTGTCGTATTGACGCAACCTTCTAAAATATGGTACATTATTCTTCGATGAATATGTCGAAAGGATGTTATGCCGATTATCAAGCCGATTTCTGATTTGAGAAACTATCCTGACGTGCTGCGGAATGTTGAGGTGGGCTCGCCCGTTTACCTGACCAAGAATGGCACGGGGCGCTATGTGCTGATGGACATTGGAGACTTCGGTCGCATGGAGGGTGCAATGCGGCTTTCGTATGAACTTCAGCGAGGAAAGAGGTCTGGTGCGACGCAAGGGTGGATTTCTGCAACAGACATGGAGCGGCATTTCAAGGATCGTTGCCGTGTCTGATCGGCTCCGTTATTCTCCACAGGCCCAGCTTGATCTTGAAGAGATATTTGACTACTTTGCGGACGAGCTGGGTAACCCGCAGAAGGGCCAGTCCATTGTCTTGGACATGCTTGCGGCGGCACGAAAGATTCCAGGGCGCGCCACGCGCTTCCCGCCGGTCGGCCCACTGCCGCTTACTACGGACGAATATCGGTTCTTGCAGGTCGGAAGTTATGTCATATTCTTTCGTGAGAAGGAAGATGAGGTCTATGTGGACAGGGTTCTCAACAACAGACGTGATTTTGCCGCTTTTGCGGCTTTTCCGGCAGAAACCGTGGTGACTGTATGACCTCGTTTCGGAGATACGGTTCTTTCTTCCTTCTGGCAATGGCGTTGGGC
>JAEDMC010000015.1 GCA_016303225.1 Kiritimatiellia bacterium | reverse complement strand
GCGTTTCGCCGCGAAAAAAGTTCGCCGTCAAGGCGAACGTGGAAAGTCGGGCTAACAGAGGCGGCAGCCGTACGCGACTATCTCGACAGCGGCGCGACCAACCGACGGCCGTTCCGGCTGACGGGAACCGTCATCTCGGTCGACCATGTCAAATCCCGCCCGAGGGTCATTCTCTCCGATGCCACCGCCCGCATCTCGATGTACTGCGATCTCGGCAACAATCCGCATCTCGGCGACCGTGTCATCGCCGAAGGCGAGGGCTGCACCGAATATCTCGAGCCATGGGCCACGGCGCGCAAATTGACGCGAATCGGCCAGGGTCCGCTGCCCGACCCCGTCCGCTGCCGGCTGGAAGACCTCAATGCCGAAAGCCACGACCTGTGTCTGGTCAGTGTCGTCGGAACCGTCATCGACGCGTTTCCGGACGAAGTCGACCCAACGAACATCTTCCTCCTGCTTCGCGACGGCGGCACGACCTTGCCCGTCAGCCTGCCCTCGGGCTTCCATGCGAAAGTCGAATCGCTCGTCAACGCCCGCGTCCGCATCAACGGCAGATACGATCGGGCCATCAACGGTGCACGACGCTTTTCGGGTCCCTACATCAAAGGAGGCGGAGATGACACCGCAATCGAAGTCCTCGAGCCTCCGCCCGCAGACCCCTTCTCAGTCCCCGCGCTTGAAACCCGCTACTATCTCGCCCCGCGGGATATCGTCCGCCACGGTCGCCGCGCCGTCTCCGGCGAGGTCCTCGCCGTCTGGCAGCGCAATCGCGTCCTCTTGCGCACGCGCGAGGGATTCCTCGTCACCGCCACGCTCGCCCACGAGGTCGAACCGCCCCGCTGCGGCACGGCCGTCACCATGGTCGGCTATCCGGAGACCGACCTTTTCAGCATCTGCCTCTCACGCGCCATTTGCCGCGAAACAGGCTCTCCGCCGACCACTGCGGACATTTCCCGCGCCTTGGCCCTCGACGACCTCATGCCCATGCGAAACGGCAAGGCCTGGGCCGATTCCTCCTATCAGGGCCTGCTCGTGCGCATCATCGCCATGGTCAAAGACCTTTCGAGCGCAAACGCAGCCCACGCGCGAATCCTCGTCGGCGACGAGACCCACTCCCTGCCCGTCGATCTCGGTCTGCACCCCGAGGTCTCCGACAGGTTGTCCGTCGGTTCGAAGATCGAGATCACGGGACGCTGCCTTCTGGAGGCCGAACACTGGCAGCCCGACAATATCTTTCCGCGACTCACGGGCCCCATCGTCATCATCCGCTCGCCGGATGACATTCGCGTCATCGCCGCGCCGCCGTGGTGGACGCCCGCACGGCTGCTGGGCGTCATCGCCGCCCTTCTTGCCGCGCTTGCCGCGTTCTTCGTCCGCAACCGCATCCTCAAGCGGATCGGCAAGCTCAAGATCGGCGAACGTACACGCCTCGCCGTCGAGCTTCACGACTCCCTTTCCCAGAACCTCTCCGCCGTCGCCTGCCAGGTCGCCGCCACGCGCGGCACGCTGGAGACCTCGCCAGCCACCGTCGCCGGACAGCTCGAAACCGTCGAGAAGATGCTGCAGTCGAGCCGCACGGAGCTGAAGCGCTGCCTCTGGGATCTCCGAAGCGACGCCCTTGGCGAAAAGACGTTCGACAAGGCCATCCGCAAGGCGCTGGGAACGCTCGTGACGCAATCCGACGTCCAGATCCGGTTCAATGTGCCGCGCAACCTGTTCGACGACACCGACGCCCACGCGATCCTTTCCGTCATCCGGGAGCTTGTCGCCAATGCGATCGTGCACGGACAGGCCGACCACATCCGCATCGCCGGCGACTTCACGGACGGGCTCTTCGCCTTCTCCGTCCGCGACGCCGGCCGCGGCTTCGACCCCGACCTCGCGCCGGGCCTTTCCGAGGGTCACTTCGGGCTCCAGGGCATCCGCGAACGCGTCAAGAAGCTCAAGGGCGAACTCGCGGTCGAATCCGCACCCGGCGGACCGACCCGCATCACCGTCAGGATCAGGCACCCATGAAGAAGATCAGCATCCTCATCGCCGACGACCATGCGCTCATGCGTTTCGGCCTCAAGTCGCTCATCGCCACCCAGCCCGACATGGATGTCTGCGGCGAGGCCGACGACGGAGAAAAGGCCGTCCGGCTGGCGAAAAAGCTCAAGCCCGACGTCATCATCATGGACCTGATGATGCCCGTCCTCTCCGGCGTCGAGGCGACGAGGCGAATCCTTGACGGCGATCCGACCGCGAAAATCGTCATTCTCACCTCCTTCGGGGGATCGGTCGACCTCCAGCAGGCCCTCGCGGCCGGCGCACTCGGCGCACAGCTGAAGGAATCGCGCATGGACAACGTCCTCAAGGCCATCCGCGCCGTCTCACGCGGAGAGAGCGCCGTCGATCCAGAGGTCCAGACCGACATCGACACGATGCCGAACCCGATCGTGCTGACGACGCGGCAGCAGGAGATCCTGAAAGCCGCCGCACTTGGCAAGACCACCGATCAGATCGCCGCTGCCTGCGGCATCTCGGCATCCGCCGTCAAGCAGCACATCGCGGCCATCATGCGCAACCTTGGTGCCGCCTCCCGTTCTGAAGCCATCGCCGTCGCCCTCAGCAGAAACCTGCTGAAGATCTGAACTCTCAAAACTTTACGGGGTCGGCCCCGAGTGGTGGAGTAAAAATGGTGAAGTAGCATCAGCCACCAGTCCTCCATTCCCACTCCTTCAACACATTTCGCAAAATGTCTTGACACCCACTCCCCGCCGATCCGGCCACCATCCCCGCCGCCGCCCGCGGCGCATTTCACCCGCCCCCTCTGCGCTTCGCACAATTCAGCCCGATGCTGTTGGTTTGGCCTTGGTCATTGGAAGAAGCCGAGCGCAGCGGAAAGGACGCGTCGGTTCGAATCCGACCCTCGGCTCCATTATTCGGGCTTTTTCTCGCCGGCGAACTTCCAGTCCGGATACATCGACAGAATCGTCTTCTTGTAAAAATCGGCATCAATGACGCGATTTTCCCGCAGGGCCTTCACATAAAGTTTTTCCATCGAACTGACCACCGAGCTCCTGGCCTTCGCCACGTCGTTGGACGTCGCGACACGAACCTGCCGCTCCATCTTCGCGAGACGTCGCGTTGACTCGGGCTTGTGCATGTCGGCTTCCGGATCATACTCTTTCTTGACCTGCTTGACGACATTGCCCTTGTCATCAATGACGGAATCCTCCATGCCGCCGGCCCACCCAAGGTCAGTAATGGTCTTTTCGGGCGCAATCGCCCGCTCTCGTTCCTCCAAATCGAGCTTCCATTCGAGAATCTGATGCTCCAGCGTTTCAAAATCGATCTTGCGGAGCTCAAGTGCCTTAGCCTCAGCGATGATCTTCTCCGCCTTGACCTTCTCGGCCTCCAACTTCGCCATCTCTGCTTCAGCCTTGGCGCTTTGGGCCTTCAGGTAGTCGTTCGTCTTCGCGGCCTCTGCGCGGGCCGCCTCCGCCACGGCAAGGGCTTGATCACGCGCGGCCTTGGCCTCCTCGGCCTTCGCGCGCGCGGCCTCCGCCGCAGCCTGGGCGGCAGCCTCGCTGGCCTTGGCCGCCTCTGCATCCGCCTTGGCAGCGGCCTCGTCGGCCTTTGCCTTGTCTCGCTCCGCCTCCGCCGTCTTCTGCTTCGCGTCCTCGGCGCGGCGCTTCTCCTGCTCCTGATCTGCCAGCGCACGTTCAGCGCGGGCCTTCGCCGCCTCGGCATCCGCCGTCGCCGCCTCAGCTTCGGCATAAGCCTTCGCCTCCTCCGCGCGATTCATACTCACGACAATCGCGGCAACGGACGCCGCAACGACGGCCATGCACACCGCCAGAATAGTAACAAGTTTCGTATTCATTGAACGGTTTCCCTCCTACCGCGGCGAATCCATGACAAATCGTCCTCAAGCGCCTGCCGACGGTCGGCTTCCAGCCGATCCCAGACATCCGGCGTGATTGCAATTCCCGCGGCCTTGAACTGCTCCAGCAGATTGTTCAGTCGCCAATCGGCATCCGCACGCTTGCGTTCGGCGCAATCAGGACGGGCGCTGAACGCCTCCTCGACGGTCACGAACGCGAGTTTGCCGTCCTTTACGGTCGGCACCATCTCCCCCGTCTGGCGATAGCCCTCTACGGCATCCCAGGACGCCTGATCCATCGCCTCCTGCACCTCGCGGCAGTCCTTCGGCATGCGGACGGTCTTCTTCACCTTGCGCTTCATAGTCCCAGCTCCTTCCGCATGGCCGCCGCACGTCGGACGTCCTTCTGATGCGTCCGACCGTTGCGCCCGAAGATCATCTCCTGCGGATTCCGCGTCGCGTCAAACACATAGAGCTGGTCCGCCAGCTTCGCATAATCGCGCAAGTTGGCGACCGACCTGCTGTAGCGCCTGAACACATCTTCGCTTGGCACGTCGTGTCCGCCCGAAAGGACGCGATGCCGAATGCGCGACGGGAGCATCAGCTTCTCGGGCATCCACAGGTAATAGAGGCAAATCCGGTAGCCGGCCTTTCGCGCGTCCGCCAGCAACTTGAGGTGTCCGCGTCCCGAAAGCGTCGTTTCAAAGCCGAACGTCACCCTCCCGCCAATCAGCGCGGCAATGCGCTCTAGCGCCAGACGACCGGACTTCAGTGCCGACAGCCGGATGTCGATCGGGGATAGTCCGCTCGCCATCAGATCAGGATTCACATACTCGATCGAACCGGCATACTTCGGTAGATAGTCGAGCGCAAACGTCGACTTCCCCGACCCGTTCGGCCCCGCAACCACATGGCATACCGGTTTCATCTCATTGCATCGCCCAATAGAGACCGCAACCAATGGCCTTCACGAGGAAGATCGACCCCTCCACGGCCAGCTTCGCCGCCAATGCTATGGCCGATACCGTCGCCACTTACTCGGCCTCCACCTTCTTTTCGGCGGCATTCGCCTTCTTCGCAGCCTCCAGCTTACCACGCTCGTTCTCGGCCGCGGTCTCAGCCTCCATCTTCTTGATCTCGACCTCCGCCTCAGCGAGCTTCTTCGCACGCACCTCAGCCGCGAGCTTCTTCAGCTCCTCCTGGCTCTCCTCGTCGAGCATCTTTTCCTCCAGCTCGTCCTGCGCCTCGTCCTCCAGCTCTTCCTTGTGCATCTTGAGCCACATTGCGCGTTCCTCTATCGACATCTTCTTAAGTTTCTCGGCGCGTTCGACCTTCATCTTCTCGATGGCGAGCTTCGTCTTGCGCTCCTCATCCTGCTTCTTCCACTCCTCCTTGATGCGGCGCATCAGCTCCTTCTTGCTGACCGGATCGGCCAGCTCCGAAAGCGACCATGCATTGTCCTCCCACGGATGCGGATCGGACATCGCCTTCTTACGACGAATGGCCTCGGCCTGTGCCGCCTGCGCATCGTCAAGGACATATGGAGTCATGAACACTAGAAGCTCAGTACGGGACTCGGTTTGTTCGACCGAACCGAAAAGCCATTTACCGATGAAGGGAATGTCTTTCAGAAACGGAATTCCGCTTTCAGACTCCATTGTGAATTTCTGGGTCAGTCCACCGAAGACAACCGTCTGGTTGTTTTCAAGGATCACGTCGGAACTCATTTTGCGCGTTGACGGCACATCAACCGACGTTTCCTTATACGACTGGCCGACAGGGGTTAACATGGTCTGCTTGCCGCTGACCTGGGAATACTCTTCCTCAACCGTCAACATGACGGTACCGTTGGGATTGATCTTCGGCGTAGCCTTGATTTTGATACCAATGTCCTCGGCCGAATAGTTCGGCGAAGGAAGGCCAGAACCAGCATAAGAGGATGATACGGCCTGCCATCCTGTCAAGAACTGTTGCTTGGTCGTCGCCTCGATGATCGCCTCCTTGTTGTCCAGCGTCATCACGATCGGCGAGGCGATGTATTTGGAATGGCTATCGGTCTTCGACGCCTGGAAAATCCCCTGAAGGCCAAGCTCGTCCGAATCAAAGATAAAGCTGAAGGCCTTGCCCAAGACATTCGTCGCATCACCTAAGGCATTCAACGCCTGGACACCACCATTAGCGCCACCAGCCAGCCCCACCGAGGTAGCGCCCTGCCAGTTGTTCATGAGTCCGCTTCGATCAATAATCTTCCTTCCCATGGCGGCAATACCACTAGACAGCTCTTCTACAACTGTTTTGTTGCCATGTTCATCCACGTACGTATTCGAATATTTATAACCTTCTGGCACCAAGTCAGACAGTACCGACGTCGTACTCCTAGAATTGCCGCCATCCTTGTCAGTGTATGTCGTCGTCATTTTCTTGTAAAAGAGATCCTGCCCCATAGCATCCTGCTTTTGGGCCTCAACGCTTTTCCGCCCCTTCTGAATCCAATCCATGCCCGTATTAATGCTGTCACCGAGCGTCACCTCGATGATCATAGTCTCGATGAGGACCTGCGAGAGCTTGATGTCCATCGACTCGATGATCTGCTCGATGGTGGGAACAAGCTGCTTGTCAGTCATCACAACGAGACCGTTAATGCGCTTGTCGGCGAGAACGGTTGTGTTGTCCTTGCTGAGCTCTCCAGCCTTCGCATCACCCGCACGCTGGTTGACGGACTTCTTCGGTGCTGTCGCCGTGTTACGCGTCACACTGCCGCTCGTGCCCGTCTTCGCCGCCTGATTCTGGTTGGACCTGCCACTCGACTTCGAGGACGACGAATTGCCGATAAGGTCGTTGATCATGTCGCTGACGTCCTCGGCCTCGGCGTATTTGAGGCGGTAGACCTTCACGACCGTGTCCGGGGTCGTCTCAACGTCCAACGCCTCAATGACCTGCTTGAAGAACTTCATGTTGGAGGCGTTTGTGATGATGAGGATCTTGTTCGAGCGCTCGTCGGCGATCGTGACGACCTTGCCGCGGATCATGCCGCGGTCGGCGTCGGAGACCGTCATCACGAGCGATTCATTGTTCGCCGGCGCCTGCGGCTGGCTCGGCTGGCCCGGGCGACGCAGGCCGCCAAGAAGCGGACGGCTGAACGACGCCGGCTGGTTCTGCGCCGGATTGTTCGCCGGCCCCTTGCCGTTCTTCTCCTGTTCCTTCATCGACTCCTGCACGATCGAGTCGATGACCTGCTTCACCTCGGTCGCATTCGCGTACTTGATCTGGATGTACTCGACGACCTCGGTCACCGGACTGGCAATGTCAATCGCCTTCGCGATTTCGCGCATGCGGTTGATGATCTGCTCCGTATCGGTGACGAGAATCGAGTTTGTGCGCTCGAAGACGAGGAGAATGCCGCTATTGGACTTGAAGCCCTCCAACGCCTTCTGCGCCTCATCGATCGCGATGTTCTTGAACGGGATCATCAGCGACACCACGCGCGTCGACTCGCCGAGCTTCGCCTCAGGATCCATAATGAGCGGAATGCCGTCCTTGCGGACATCCTTGCGCGGAATCGCCCGCACGAACTTCTCCCCGTACGGCTCGATGTGGATGCCGTTCATCTCGAGAACGGTCTCAATCGCCTCGATCTTCTCCTCGACCGACAGCTCCTGTCCCTTCTTCGGCTGCAGCGTGATCGTCGCCGCCGGCACCTGCGGATCCTTCAGGACCGTCTTTTCGACCAGATCCTGATAGACCGTGAAGACCATGTCAATCGGCGCAGCATTGAACTCGATCGAGCGTCCGCCCGCCTCGGTCTCCGCACCCGGCGCCGCCGCCGGATTCACCGCTGGCGCCGCCGACGCGCCTGGACGCGCCACTTGAGACCGATTGCGCTGAAGCAACTGCGCCGAAGCCGAGATCGCCAGGACAAAAGACATTAGACAAAAGACAAAGGATTTCATAGAACTTTCAACCTTTCAAAACTTTCCAGACCCGCCAAACTCTCCAAACCTATTTCACTTCTCTCTCATATACGCGCAGTTCAGCGTGAAACTGCCGCGCAAATAGCCTTTCTTCGAACTCGGCTTGAAGTTAATCTGCGTGATGTCGAACATGCCGTCGTTCGTATTCTCAAGCTCATGCATCATTCGAACAAGAGACTCAAGGCATCCCTCCCAACTCTTCACCTCAATCGGCAACTCGAGGACATCTCCGGCTTCAACCTCTTTCCCCGTCTGCGCACTCGAGATGACAACACGATTCCGCTCGGCAATCTCGTCGAGCTTCCGACGCCAGGTCGTGTCCGTCGCCTTCCCGAGCTCAAATGTCGGCATCACGGCCTTCTCTGCTTCGTATGCGTCCGCCCACTTGCGCTTTTCGCCTATAAGCTTCACCTCCTTCGCGTAGGTGTCTTTCGCCTTGGCGTAGTTCTTCGCCGCCTTCTTCCACGCACTCTCGGCCGAGAAGAACCAGATCCCAACGGCAATCGCATAGAGAACGATTACCCCCAGCATCGCCATGATCGCCTTTTCCCTCAAGCTCTTACCCATGTCACTCCTCTTCCTCTTCTCCGAGGTAGGCACATTCAAGGTCAAACCGATAACCGCCCTTCGAGGCGTTCGGACCGTTCAGGTTGACAGTGTTGAAGATCTTCTCGCCATCCTCTTCATCACCCGCCGTCATCGCATCCATCGCGTCCTTGAACGCATAGGTCGCCTCTGACGTCTCTGCGTCACCCGAAACCCGAATGCCCTCGTCCCGCTTGTAATTCCAGCTCGACAGCGTCACGCCCTCGGGCAGACGGTCGGAGACGGCCTTCATAATCTCCAGCGCCCCGCGCGCATGATCGGAATACTTGTGAATGAGGTCGACCTTCGCCTTCATCTCCTTCACGGCTGCGTACTGACGTTGGTGCTGCTTCGACTGGGCCTTCTGATGATCCGTCAAGAACCCATAGCCAACCGGAACACCGAACAAAACCGCAACGACAAGCACCCAAAGTCCAATGGCAACCACCAGATACCGAGTAAGCTTGGCCTTAAAGCGCGTTTCCTCTAGAAGCTCCCGCCAGCTTTCCGGCAAGGCGTTAAGCGCATTCTCGTCCGCCGAGCGCTCAGCCACGCCGACAAGAGCAGCGTCGGACCCAACCTCAATCTTCCGCACAGGGGCAAAAGTTGCCAGTTCCTCAACTTGATCGGTCGGTCGGCTGGTCGGCTGATCGGATGACAAATCGTCTTCGGCGAAAGCGGATTGCGATTGAACAACCACAATTTCCTCAAGCTTCTTCGCACCGCCAAAGTCCTCGGCTTCGAGCAGGGAAAGCATCACCTCACGCTTCAAGTCCGTCTCGTCGGTGATGGCGCGAATAGCGGACGGCTGATCGCCGTCAAGGACAATCATCGACAGGCAATCAACCGAACGGACGACCACCAGCCGGCGACCCGAGAATTCGCCCAGCGCGCTCCAAACGCCCCTGAGTTGACCAAGAACGAGCGCATCAATCCGCACCACGCTGAGCTTCGCCGCGTCCAAAGCCTCGCCGATGTCATCCGCCGCACTCTCCGGAAGCGCCGCTGCAAGGACGATCTTGCCGTCCTCGCCCTCACGCACAATTTCGTACCCAACCGTCAACTCATCATCAGGGAACGGACTCGCCGCCTTCAAAACCGGCAGCGCAGTCTCGACCACATCCGCCTCTGCCGGCACACGGACCAACTTGACGAGAAGACGTGTCAACGGCAACCCCAATACAACCTCGCGACAGCCCTCATCTGAACCGAGCAATCGCAACTGGCCTCCTTCAAATGCCGCTATCCGTGTCTCTAAAGCCATATGTAGTGTATTATATCAAAAATCAGGGCGGCGAAACCGCCCTCATTTCAGTCTTTGCTGGCCTCGAACGGCCGCTTTCTTACAAGTGCTGCCGTCAGTCGAACTTGTAGGTCTGACCCGGCATCGGCGCCACGGCGTTCTTGATGCCGAGGTCGTGCATCAAGTCAACCATCGCGGATACCTTCTCGGGCTCGCCATGGATGGCAAAAGCGTGGCGCACATTGTCCTTCACCTCGCTCAGCCAATCTTGCAGTCCGGCCCTGTCCGCGTGAGCCGAGAGCGCGTTGATGACCTCAACCCGCGCCTTGAGCTCGACCTCTTCGCCCAGCACGCGAAGCGGATTCTTCTTTTCCACAACCCGGCGCCCGAGCGTATTCTCAGCCTGAAAGCCGCAAATGAGGATGATGTTGTCGGGATCCGTCAGGCAGTGCTTGAGGTGATGAAGGACCCGTCCGCCTTCGCACATGCCGCTCGCCGCAATGATGATCATCGGACCCTGCATGTCGTTGAGCGCCATCGACTCCTCGGGCGTACCGACGAACGTCATGCCCGGAAAGACGAGCGGATCCTTCCCCTCCGCGACCATCCGCCGCGCTTCTTCGTTGTAGACCTCGCGGTGGTTCGCATAGATCTTCGTCGCCTTCTGCGAAAGCGGCGAGTCGATGAAGACCTTGACCTCGCGCGGCACCTTGCCCTTCGCGTTAAGCTTGTTCAGGTAATAGATGATCTGTTGGGTGCGTCCGACCGAGAACGCCGGAATGAGCAGCTTCGAATTGTGCCGGTCGATGTATTTGAGGTACTTCTCGAGCCGCAGCTCGACGTCATCCGCCGACGGATGATACCTGTCCGCATACGTCGACTCACACAGGAGGATGTCCGCACCCGCCGGATACTCGTAGTGTCTGAGGATCGGCTGGTTCGGCTGGCCAAGATCGCCGGAGAAGAGCAACCGGTGGTTGTGCCCGTGGTCCGACTTGATGTCGAGCTGCACAAGCGCCGAACCGAGGATGTGTCCCGCGTTGAAGAACTCCAGCGTAATGCCGCGGCTGATCTCGCGCGGCTCATGCATGTGCGTCGGGACGAACAGCTGCATCAGCGCATTGACGTCGCTCTCCTCGTAAAGCGGCTCGAAGAGCTTCTTCCCCTCCTTGCGGCGCTTCTTGTTGATGTACTCGAGGTCGCGCTTCTGCAGGAAGCACGAGTCGCGGAGCATGACGTCGCAGAGGTCCGTCGTCGACTGACGCGCGAAGACGCGTCCTCGAAAGCCCTGTCGGACAAGCTGCGGGAGGTTCCCTGAATGGTCGATGTGCGCATGCGAGAGGATCACATAGTCGATCTTCGACGCGTCGACCGGAAGGTTCCGGTTCTTCTCGAACGCCTCCTTGCGGTGGCCCTGATAAAGGCCGCAGTCAAGAAGTATGCGCTTCCCGTTAGCCTCGACGAGATGCATCGATCCCGTCGTCGTCTGCGCCGCACCGTAGAATGTTATCTTCATCACTTGCCTCCCTTGTAGTGTGGATTGTCGGTTGGTTTGCGGAATTTGCATGCACCGCAGTTGTAGTTCTGCGGCGGCTGGGGCCTGCCGAGGCCGACGCCCTTCGTCATCAGCGCCTTGAGCTCGTCCAGATGCTTCTCGTACACGCCGCGCGGATCGCATCCGCGCTTCTTGCAGATCGACGCCGCCATGCCGACGACCTCGCCCATCATGCCGTGCGTGCGCATGACGCGCGTCGTCCCGAGCGCGACGTGCGTGACCGAAATGTCGCGCCCCGCCATAAAGAGGTTCGGCACGTTCCGCGAATAGAAGCAGCGGTACGGGATCGGATACGGATAGTGCATGTCGTGCGTGCAGATCGACCGGAACGGCTCGCCGTCGTAATTGCGCTGGTTCGCGGGCATCGGATAATGAAGGTCGATCGCCCACGTCGTGCAGCAGGTTCCATCCGGATACTTGCGCTCCTCAAAGACGTCGTCATACGTGAGGATGTGGTCGCCCATCAACCGGCGCGTCTCGCGCTTGCCTGCGACATACGCGAGCCACACGAGCTCGGCGTCCGCGAACTCCGCCTTGCGCGGTCCGATGTTCTTCACGTGGTTCCAGTTCGAATACGCAACCAGCATCGCATAGTCGCGCACCGTCTCGAAGTCCTTGAGCTGGTCGCGGTTCATCCCCGTTTCCCAGTTCCAGTCGCCCCTGAGCGCATAGTCGACCGCCTCCTCATTGAACTTGATCATCCACGGCTCATTGGGGAAGGTTAAGCGGTTCAGCGGTTCAGCGGTTAAGGCCTTGGCCCCCTCTCCACCTTCACCTATCACCTTCACCTTCTTTCTCTCTGCGTACCACTGGCACGAGGCGCCGAGAATCTGCCGGTCGGCGACGTCGACGGCGTCCTTCTCGCCCGTCTCCGCCCGCGACTCGCGTCCGAGTCGGTAGTCCGCGCCTGCGAGATAGCCGACCGTCCCGTCGCCCGTGCAGTCGGCGAAGAGCCGCGCGGCAAAGCGGCGATGAACGCCGTCCCGCGTATGAACGGCCCCGACTGCGTTAATGCGCCCCTGCTCATTCGTGAAGACACTCGTCACGCGCTGGTTGAGAAACAGGTCAATGTTCTTCTCGGCCTTCACCGCTGCCAGCTTGCGGTCGTCCTCGTACCGTTCCGCCGGCTGCGCGTTGCCGCCCGCCTTCGGCCCGATCTCGGCAACGACATCTCCGAGCCGCGGATACGGCCCAAGGTTCTGGTAGCCGCCCAAATGAACGCGCACCTCCGACGAGTTCGCGCCGCCCAAAACCGGACGGTCCTGCACAAGCGCGACCTTGAGCCCGAGCCGCGCCGCCGAAATCGCCGTGCAGATGCCGGCAATCCCTCCGCCCACGACGCAGAGGTCATAGGTGCACCCGCTGCACGCAATCGCTGAAAACGGGCGAACATCGAGCCAATTAAGACAAGGCCGACCGGCCGGATCAACATCATCGGACGAATCCGTCGAAAAACAAATCGCATCGCAACGCCCGTCGAAACCATTGACATCGCAAATCGCGACCGTATTCGCACCGGCCTTGAGCGTCACGTCATCGGCCTTGACCCAAAGCCATTCGCCCTTGCCCTGCCAGCCAAGCAGATTCGGCAGTTTAACGCCGTTAACCGAAAGCTTGAACGCTCCAGCCCCGTCGGCCCTGCCGCGCCCTTGCGGAAGCCACTTGTAAACCCAGTTCTTGGTTCTGACGTAAACGTTGTAGCGCCCCGCCGTCTTGACCTCGAACGTCGTCGTCGCGTCGGCGACGGGCTTGCCGAGACCATGCGCAAGGAGATAACTCGAGCCCATCTCGTCGATGAACTGCGAATCAATCGACCATCCGCCGAGGTTCTTAAACTGCTCGCATTCGAGCAGGATCGTCTCGGCCGAGACCGTCCAAGCCGCGCCAAGCGCCATCAGTGTCGTCATCAACCGTTTCATGCTTCGTTTCCTTTCTCAATCACTTGCCAATAGCCAGTCTTGCGCGAACCTACGCGCTTCAACTCGCCAGCATCCTGCAAGGCCTTAATTTGACGTTTTATCGTTATTTCTGAGGTCTTAAACAGAATCGCCAGTTTGTCAATTCTCGCCCGAGGAAATGACTTCAATGTCGCCCTAAGTTCATTACGCAGGTTTTCCGCTTCTTTTGCCTTCTTGAGCAACTTGTCAGAAATCATCGGATTTATTGTGTCATTTTTTCTGCGTATGCTCAAATATCTGTCCGCCTTTTCGCGATAACAGATAATTTTAGCGATGCGATTTTGCAGGAAATATTGTATCACATCTAGCCGATTGTCCGGCATTACGAAGTCAGGATGCGGATTAAACTCGAATTTGCCAAGCCCGACTAGGCGGTCAACCATCGCATCCGTCACTCCGCCGGGAATATCCAGCCAGCGGTCGTAGAGCTTCGGTTCCTTGCGGGCGAGGAACTTGCGGAGATCCTTGAACTCGTTGTCCTGCGTATTCTCGGATATGGCCTGCGAAAAGAGGCTGTAGCCGTTGTCGAAGATCGGCGCAAGACCCGCGAGCTCGTTGATGTCGTTGTCGACAAGAAAGCCGAAATTGCCGAGGTGCCGGTCGGTATTGAAAATGACCGCGTCAAAGAAGAAGATGTCGGCAAAACGCACATCCTCGCGTGCCTGATCGCGGTTGAGCACATACCGTGCAGCGAGAAAGCCTGTCTTGTCGCTCGTAAAGAGCGGACACGTCGAGCAGAGCCGGTGCTTGAACTGCGCGAGGTCGTAGGGAACGTGCGGCAGCTTCATCGCCGCGGCAATTTGCGCGGCATAGTATTCGGAGAGACGTTTGAGCGGCGGCGTGCGGTGAAGCAGCCACTCCTCCAGCCAGTACCGCAGCGATTCCGGCTCCTTCCGCACATGCTCGCGGAACGCAAGCGGCAGGAATCGCTCGGCGGCGGAGTTCACCTCGACGTTCTTCACGCCGAACGGCTTCACCCAGTCAAACCGCAGGACTTCCGTATCTCGATGCTTGAGAATCAAACCTTTCGTCCGATCAGCTTGTGCGCGAGCTCGCGCAGAAATGTCGTGTCGCACGGCAACTGGTCGAGCGCCGCTACGGCCGCTGCCGTCGTCTCGTGGACGAGCCGCTCGGTCTCCTCCGGCGGATAAATCCCGTCGCCGTCGAGGAGATCGTCTTCATACTGAAACGCCAGGCCGAGGTTAAGTGCAAACTCCCTGAGCGCCGCAACGTCGGCGTCGCTTCCACCGCCAGCAAGCCCGCCCATCGCCGCCGCCGCAATGAAGAGGTCGGCGGTCTTATGGCGGTAGATGAAGTCGTCCGTTTGAGGTTTGAGGTTTGACGTTTGAGGTTTCGAAACCCCAAACTTTGAACATGAAACGTCTTCCACCTGGCCCTGTACCACACCGACGCCCTTCTCGCCCAGCACGTCAATAATCGCCGCGATGTTCCGCGGCGCTTTCGCCGCGACCTGATAGGCGAGCGCCAGCAGGGCGTCGCCCGCGAGAATCGCGTTCGCCTCACCGAACTTGACCCACACCGTCGGTTTGCCACGGCGCTCCCGGTCGTTGTCCATCGCCGGCAGGTCGTCGTGGATCAGGGTATAGTTGTGGAGAAGTTCGATCGCTGCGGCGGGATACTTCGCGTCCTCAGCCTTGCCACCGACAGCGACTGCGGATGCGAGGCACACGAGCGGACGAATCCGCTTGCCGCCCGTCCCGACGGCATAGCGCATGGCCTCGGAGAGCACTGCCGGACGGAAAGATGGCAACACCTCGGCAAGCGTTTGTTCGACTAGAGCCAAAAAAACATCAGACATACGTGCACGTTCCCCATTTTCTCATCCCCATACTCCCACATTCTCACATTACATTCCGATTACAACCCGCCGTCCTTCAATGCGATACTTGCCGGAAGCCAGAATGTTCAGCGCTTCAGGAAACGCCAGATGCTCTTGCACCTGAATCCTGGCATGCAGCGTCTCCGGCGTGTCATCCTCAAGGACCGGAACCGCCTTCTGGACGATGATCGGCCCGGAGTCCGTGCCCGCATCGACGAAGTGCACGGTGACGCCCGCCACCTTGCAGCCGTAGTCCAGCGCCTGCGTCCAGCTGTGGACGCCCGGAAACGCGGGCAACAGCGCCGGATGAATGTTCAGCACCCGGTTCGGGAACGCCGCCAGCAGCTTCGGTTTCACGATGCGCATGAAGCCGGCGAGGGCGACCGTATCGACGCCCGCGTTCTTCAAGAGCTCGATGCACTTGTCTTCGGCGACGCCCTCAAGCTTCGTCTTCCACGGCGCGCAGTCGAGATACTGACACGGGATGTTGTGCTTCTTCGCCCGTTCGAGAATCTTCGCGTCCGGGAAGTCCGCCAAGACCAGCTTAATCTCCGCGTCCAGCGTTCCCGCCTCGATCGCATCGACGATTGACTGCATGTTCGAGCCCGACCCGGAGCCCATAACGCCCAAATGAAGCTTCGCCATTTACTTAAGTCCCTTGATCGTGAAAACAAGATGATAGGTGCCTTCGCCCAGCATGTACTTCGCATGCGGACGCGCCCCCCAGCTGTTGTCGCCGCCGACGCCCATCTGCGCCGCGTCGATGTTGACGGTGAGCTCGTCCGCAGCCTTCAGCTCCCACTGGTGCTTCTTGCCCTCGAGCATCGTCTGCGGATACGGCCACACGTTGAAGCCGAACGGCGCGTCCACGGCCTCGACCGTGACATCGCCCACCTTCAGCCGCCGGCAGCCCGTCCGATAGCCCTGCTCGCCCGGCTCGGTGTAGTTGTCGGGATTGAGCCGGTCCTCCGGATACGCGATCGTGCCGGTCTTCGGATCGGCGAGACCGGAGACGAGTCCGACGGACGCCCGGTAGACGCCGAGAACCGCCGCGGTCGCACGATCGGAGTAGTTCTCCCACGGCCCGAGGCCGAAGTACTCGACCTTGTCCGTCTTCGGAACGGTGAACGTAAGCCCCACTCGCGGAATCGGCGGCAGACCTTTCGGCACGGTCAGCGTCCAGTCGACGAGGAGCGAGCCGTCCTCGAGCGCCTGGGTGGAGAGCTTCTCCGTCACGCCCGCCGGCAGCTTCTGCGACGCGGTCGCCTCCTTCCAGACCTTGCAGACCTCCGGCATATTCCAGCCGCGGTCATTGTCGATCGGCGCGCGCCAGAGGTTGAACCTGAACATTCCCGGACGCTGATTCGACGGCACGGACTTTCCGACGGACTTCGCCACGAACGGCTTCGCAAAGGAATCCCACGCCTCGACGTCCTCTTCGCCGTAGAAGCGGAGGACGACGCTGTCGCCGCTGAACTTCTCGAGCGCGAACTCGGCCGTTGCGCCCGGCTCGAGTCCGTTCAGGTCGAACTCGCCCTTCGCCGCCGGCGAACCGTCCGCCTTCAGCGCCTGCCACTCGCACGTATAGTCCTCGAGCGGCTTGAAGAGGTGTCCGTTCCGGACGGTCACCTTGCCGGACTTGAAGTCGAAGGCCGTGCAATGGATGTCCTGATAGGCGTGTTTCACCTCGTAGGCGCCCGGATGCGGATTGCGGAGCGCGTCGAACCATCCGTTGCAGTTGAAGTTGTCGTCGTTGGGCTTGTCCCCGAAGTCGCCGCCGTAAGCAAGCCACTTGCCCTTTTCGTCCGTCTTCCAGACCGCCTGGTCCATGAAGTCCCAGATGAAGCCGCCCTGGAAGGACGGATACTTCTCCGCGAGGTCCCAGTACTCCTGGATGCCGCCGTTGGAGTTGCCCATCGCGTGCGTGTACTCGCAGAGCACGAACGGCTTCTTCGGCGCGTTCTTCACGTAGTTCTCGCAACCGGACGGCGACGTGTACATCGGGCACATGATGTCGGTGTTGTCGCCGTTCTCCGCGCGCTCGTACTGAATCGGACGCGTCGGGTCGATCGCCTTCATCGCCGCGCGCTCGGCCGTGAAGTTCTCGCCGTCGCCCGCCTCGTTGCCGAGCGACCAGATGAGGATCGACGGATGGTTGCGGTAGGTCTGGACCATCCGCGTGCCACGTTCGACATGGCTCTGCAGGTAGTCCTTCCGGTGCGCAAGCGACTCTTTCCCGTAGCCGTAGCCATGCGACTCGATGTTCGCCTCGCAGACGACCATGATGCCCTCGCGGTCGCAAAGGTCGTACCACGTCGGATCGTCCGGATAATGACAGGTGCGCACGGCATTCACGTTGAACGCCTTGAAGATCTCAATGTCCTTCTCCATGCCAGCCAGCGTGACGGTGTAACCGCCCTCCGGCTGCATCTCGTGGCGATTCGTGCCCTTGAACAGCACCCGCTTGCCGTTCAGGTAGAGGACAGAGTCCTTGATTTCGATCTTGCGGAAGCCGAAGGTGACGGCGCGGTAGTCGGTGCCGCCGAAGATCCACCAGCCCCATTTGTGCTCGATCGGCGTCATGTAGACGTACGGATAGTCCGGCGACCAGAGCTTCACCTCGGGAAGGTCCCGTTCCTTGATGACGTTGCCCTTCTCGTCGCGGACGATGAACTTGCCGCTCTTCATGTCGTCCGAAAGCTGCGTCTCGACCACAAGATCGAACGGCGCGTCCTTATGCTCGGAGAGGAGATAGACGTCGCGGAAGATGCCCGAAAGGCGCCAGAAGTCCTGGTCCTCGAGGTACGTGCCGTCGCAGTGCTTGTAGACCTCGACCTCGAGCGTGTTCGCGCCAAACCACTTGAGATGCGGCGTCAGATCGAACTCCGCCGGCAGGCGGCTGTCCTCGGAATAGCCGACGTCCTTGCCGTTCAGACGGACCTTGAACGCGGATGACACGCCGTTGAAGTGCAGCGTCGTCTTGCGGAACCACCAGCGCCACGGACGCTTGAAGGTCGTCGTGTAGAGTCCGACCGGATTGCGGTACTTGTGCGCCGTCCAGCTCTTGTCCTCCGGCTCCTTCGTCACCCGCGGCGCATCCATCGCAATCGGATACCGCACGTTGGTGTAGAGCGCCGGATCATACTCGCCCTGCAGCTGCCAGCAGGACGGCACCTTGATCTTGCCGGACTTCTCCCAGTCGGCGACGGAAGTCGCGCTCTTCCACTTGAAGTCCCATTCGCCGTTAAGCGAGATCACCCAGCGAGACGTCTCCTTCGGACGCCGCATCTGCAGGATGTCAAAGGCTAGGTCCTCCTTTTCGCACGGAATCGAAATCGCACGAGCAGGCAGGCGGTTGATCGCGTTGACGGACGGATCCTCCCATGGTTCAACGGCAAAGACTGACAGCCCCGTAACCATCAGGGCAGACGCAAGAAACATTTTGGTTTTCATACCACTAGTATACACGAAATCGCCCCAGCTGGCAACATGGAGCACATGGAGCACCAGCTGCTCTTTTGAGGTCTTGTACAGGCGTCTTACTCCACGTTAGACGAACAGACACATGAAGTGCGGCAATGTGATCTTGCTTCCCGAAACCCCAACATTGCCGTCGACAAACTTGTATCCGTAGACGACACCCTTTAGGAGCAGCGTCTCGTCCAGGGAAACCGTCGCACCATTTGTCGCCTTCACCTCAATCGGGATGACACCGCCGTCCTTCTCGATCACGAACTCAACTTCGCGGGATCCGTCAAGCGTCTTGTAGTAATAGAGCGGATACCCCTTTCGCTGCAATGCGCCAGCAACGAAATTCTCATAGAGGCCGCCTTTGGCCGGCCCGGCAAGGCGTCCCGAATAAAGCAGCTTCTTCGTCTCCAGTCCATACAAGGCACTGAGCAGACCGATGTCCGACAGGTAAAGCTTGAACCATCCCTCGCGCACGTTCGCCGAAAGCGGCAGTTCCGGCACCACCACATTCTCGGCCAGCGGCGCAAGCGCGGCATCCTTGAGCCATTCGATCGATTCGCCAAACTTCCGCTCGCTGCCGTTCTTCTCGACTTCGGAATACTTGAACTTGCGATTGTCCTTCGCCAGAATGCGCGGAATCGCGCGGTAACAGTTTTCAATCTTCGGAACGTCAACCTTCTCCGCGTATTTGTGGATGTCGTCGATATAGGCGCATTTACGAGCACAAACAGCAACAATGCATATTTTAAGATTTTCTAAAATCAAATTCTGCAACTTTTCGGAATCTTATTTCGAGAATTTTGCAATTTTTCCAACCGACGGATGTGGAATCGTCAAAACTTTCTGTAGATACCACATCGCAAACGCGTTCTAACCAAATGGAGTGAAGATTATCCGTGTAAGGGAAACGCAAATGAACATCATAAAACAAACCATCCTCGCCGTCTGCGCAGCGCTCGTCACCACCGGATTCGCTCAGAAACGTCCGGAGCTCGGCGAAGAGACGTGCGCGAACGGAACCCTTAACCCCCGTCGTAGCATTCCACGCACGCCGACGCAGGCATCTTTGCTCGGAATTGCATCAGGTCTAACAGTGCGAAGACACCGCCCATCAAAGCGGCGAGAAGCACAAAAACCCACCAATAGCTGCGGCAGTGCCGATAGTCTTTCAGTCCGGCCTTTTCAAGTGCCGACTTCACCTCTTCTTCACTTGCGCCGAGCGAGACGAGGGATGGCAGAAGAAGTGTCGGCAGATTTCTTTCCAGCACTGCAAGCCCGCCGTCGAGGAAGACGTAGTATGAGCCCAGGTTCCGCCAGACAACACGCATGACGTTGTCGCCGCTGCGGAATTCATAGCAGGTGTCGGTCATCGCGACAGTCCCTTTGTCCGAATCGCCCATGAACCGCCGGATGACGAGGTCCATGGACTTCTGGAACCGAGCCCTGTTGAACTTCAGGGCAAAGACGATCAGAGCCAACAAAAACAGGAGATAGAGGTCAAGATATCCACCGCGCAAATACGCCAGCACCTCGGCCGCAAGTCCCACGACAATGAACACGGACAGCATGATGCGCGATGAACGCGCGACCCTGTCGTAGACCTTCCCGGCGAATCGGCGGACCTTCGCCGCATCGTACAGCCTGCCAGTATATTCGATGTTCATTTCCAACATTATACCAAATCCGCGGCAAATGCGCCGCGGAGGCGCGATGCCGGGACATTACGACGGGCGGAAGGAGCGTAGCGAGTGGAGTGTCCGCAGGGCGAAAGACGTTGCGGACTCCGCATTAGTTATGCCCGCCAGAGGGCGTCCGCGCAGACCCGCGCAGCGTTGCACGGCTGTGGACAATGTTGACTTCGACCAAGCCGTTCGTCATCGCCCAAGCACGAAGTCGCGACAAAGTATCTTCCGTAAGGCTACATTCATCCAGCACATGCACAGCCATCCTCCCTCCCGCGTATGGCGCAAGCTCAAGTCGCTCGACATCGTCGGATGAAGCAACCCGAACCGTCTGACTGAAGTTGTCGTATCCATTGTCGCACCGAATGCAATCTTCATACAGCACAGCCACGCACAACTTTCGCGACCGCGGCCTCTGCACAAAATCAACAAGCGAGACACACAGAAGAGCAGCCACCACGCACACAAGCGCGGCGACCATCCACCGATTCTACTTAAGCCTCCTATGCGATGTCGAATTCAGCATGCATTCCGGCAAATCAGCCGAACGGTATAACAAGCTTCTTGGCACCTTCGGGGTACTTGATCTTGATCACGATGTCGTCGCCGTCGGGCTTCTTGAAGTTATAGGACTTCTTTCCGTTCATCGAAAAGATGCCGGTGCTGCCGAGCTTCTTGTCCCCGCAGTAGACCTCCAGCTCGCAGTCGGCCTTGCTTCCGACCGGCGAAACCTCAAGAGACTTCACGTCGCTCATCAAGTTGGAGGCGAGCTTGACCTTGTAGGAGTATTCGCCTTCGCCGATCTTGCCGGACGAAATCTTGCCGGACAGATCCTTCGTCGCCATCTTGTCGGCGACAGTGACCGTGACCTTGCCCTTTACCTTCGGGAGCGACTTCGCCCACGTATTGCCGCCGCCGCACAGCATGAACGTCGCGAATCCGGCCTCGCGGTTCACGGACGAGCGGAACGGCTCCGCCTCCCAGTTGGCGTCGCCGTTCTTCTTCTTGGTGTAGTCCTTGCCCGATCCGTCGGTTATCGATTCAACGACAAGATCATCAAAGTCTATGTCCACGATGTTCTGCGCAAGGACGATGTACGTGGCCGTGAAATATCCCTTGCGCCCATATTTGAACCTGTCGAAGGTCGCAGAACCCGGAACGTTCGTGCTGACCGGTGGATAGACGCAGCACTCCTTGAGGACGACGGACGGCTTCCCGGTGTAGCTCGTCACGCCCTGGCCGAAGCTGAAGCCCTTGCCGCCGAAGCCACTTCCCCCAAAGGCCTTCTCGATGACCGAAGAGGACATTTCCTCTATCGAAATACTGCTCGATGAACTCGAGCTTCCCGTAACGGGCTTGCCGTATACTGTGGCGACGGCAAGAGCCGCCAGAAAACTTGCAGCTGCAATTCGTTTCATATGCGCCAACCTTCCTTTCCATTGGGTTCACGGACATTATACCAAATCCGCGGCGGATGCGCCGCGTGTCACTGAATATCCGCCGAGACGCCGTTCACCGTCACAAATACGAGCAAAGTCTTGTTTCCGGACTCCTTCTGCGAAAGTCCACCGCCGACAAACACCATCGTCCGACCTGGCTTGACAGTTGTCTTGACGTCAACACTTCTAACAGGAAAAAACGGCTGCTCCATTGGCAGGTCATACCGTGAAGGCGTCGCCAAAGGGGCCTTCACGCCGGGGACTCCGAAGGACAGACCCCAATGGTGGGGTTGAAGTGGTGGGGTTAGGCACGGACCACCGCCTTTCCCTTTCGCAGAATCCTGTACTGCTTGCCGGGCAGATAGCGATTCTTCTCGCCTCCTGCAACCGCGATGTAGCCCGACTTCGGGACACGGTCTGACCCTCGAAAGCCCCAATCCGTCATTTCGTGCCCAAAACGACCAGTCCGCCACTCGCTTTTACCGCACAATCAACCTCAGACCGGGCTTCGAACCTTGAATCCAGCGCACCGTGCCGTCTTCTCCGCGATAGCGTCGGTCCGCGATGAACGTGCGGTCGTTGACACCGCCACGCGCCGTCAAAAGCCCCTGCATGTGGCGGGAAATCGGCGCATCCGGTCCGTCCAACACGTCAATCGTGATGTCCTTCGCGTTCGCCCCCGTCAACGAGCCCGACTGGTACAGCTCGGCAAGCTGCGCCGCGTTCAGATGCTCACAGATCGCGACGCGTCCGCCCGCTCCCGCGCCGGAATTGCCACTGGTCGTATTGTCATGGCCCGCCGCCGAAACGACGGTCGTGTCGGCGCTCTTGAACCGACGGCCTGTCAGGAAGATGCCGCCACCCGCGCCATGATAGCCGCTGCCGGTTCCGCCGACCGCCGTAATCGTGCCGTAGCACCGGATCGTTCCCGTCGCGTGGATGCGCACGACGCCGCCGCCCGGCGCAGCGGAAGTGTTGAAGCCCGGCCCGCCCGGCAGAAGCGGCGCCAGCGCCCAGCCGTAAACGTTGAACGACGGACTGTGGTAGTCGGAATAACCGCCCACGCCGGCGTAGGTGCCGCCGGCGTAGCCACCCGTACCGCCGTCGCGCAGCGTCGGCGAGAACGCATAGGCAACGTCCGAATAGACCGTATAACCCCAGCCCTTGCCGTCCGCATCGATCTTGCCGCCAGCCGCGACACGCAGCGAGCCGACGTCGAAACGCACGGACGCGCCCGACAGGAAGTCACACCACGTCGCCACAACCGCGTTCGTCGCGACCAGCAACTCCCCTCCGACCGTCACCCGTCCGCCGTCAACATACAGCGCGGCCTCGGCCATCGACGTCTCGTTCGTGTCATACCGGCTCTGCGGATTGGCGAAGAACTCCTCCGACGCCCGATATGCCGCATAAAGCGTTCCCCTCGCGTCCTCGCCGAACGTGAGCGCACCGCCGACCGTCAGCTCAAATGTCGCGAGCGAGAACTTGCCGCCGATCTCGAAGGTGCCGTTCACGGTGAGGTCGCCCGCCACTCTGAGCGCGATCGGCTGCCAGTCGGTCTCGACCGACTTCTCGGCGACCTGCGGTTCCGAGTAAGTCGAATATGCGCCGTCCGGCGTCAGCTTCAGCGTCGCACCCGCATCGACCGTGAGACTCTTCACGCACACCGGCACGCACATCGCCGCAACCACATTCGCCGTATTGGTCAAGACGACGTCGCTGTTCGGTCCCGGCACCGCACCGATGTCCCAGTTCGCCGCATCGTCCCAGCTCGTGCCGTCGCCCGCGCCCGTCCACACGGCCGGTCCCTCCGCCGTCGTCACGAAGAGCGCCTTCACGGCACGGCCCTTCGCACTCGGGAAGCTGAGCGTCGCCGCCGCCTGCAGATTCGTCGGAAGTTCACCGTACCAGCCCGCGAACGCGCGGCCCGCCGCCGGCACCGCCGTCAGCGTGATCGTCGAGCCGTCCGGCTGCCAGGCGTCGTCCGCCACGGAAATCGCGTTGGTCGTAATTGACCCGCCTTCGCTCACGACCGTCTCCAGCTTGTGGACGAGCGTGGTCAGCTTCCACGTCAGCGTGCAGTCCTGAGTGATCTTGTAAGACCCCGTGCGCTCGTCGCTGTCGACCAGTACGCCGCCGTTCAGGTCGGTGATCGTGTAGCCGACGCAGTTGCGGCGCGAACGGTTGTCGTCCGAGACATAGACGTCTTCCGGACCCGCCAGCGCAATTGTCTGGTCTTGCTCGAAGACCTGCGGACCATACCCAGGCGTCGGCTCGCCCATATTGACCGGGTCGCCCTGGACAACCATCGTATTCTTGCCCGCCGTGTTGACGATGTAGACGCCCGTGCCGTCGTAGCCGTTGGAACGCTGCGATGTCCCCGTACCTCCCGCCGCGCTGAAGCGGGCGCCCAGCTTGTCGGCAAGCGACGAGACCGTCGCATCTGTCGCGAGATGGTCATCGCTCTCGAAGAGTTCCAACACCTGCTCGACGGTAAGTCCCTCGCAGATCGCGATTCGCCCGCCGCCACCGCCGGAGTTCGCACCTGTCGCACTGCCGCCCTGCGCGAACACTTTCGCGTCCGTCCCAGCGGTGAGCGTCTCGCAGACGACCCAGATGCCGCCGCCCGCGCTGCCGCCCTTGTTGCCTGACGCGGGCAATCCTTGCGCGAGCAGCGCACCCTCGAGATCGAGCTTCGTGCAATCAAGCCGGATTGATCCCGCGCCACGCATGCCGCAGCCAGGCGTGCCGCTGTTGGGGCTGCCGGGATGATACGGCGCGGTCGCGTAGCCGTAAGTCGCTATATGCGACGTCGCCTTCATGGCCGGATAGACCCATTCTTCCGTGCCGCCCGCGCCGCCGTAGCTGCCGCCGGACGTGTTGTCGCCGGTGCCGTGTCCACCCGGACACATCGAGTAGCTGCGGCTGTCAGCCTCGCCGGCGCTGTTGAACATGCCGTAGCCGCCCTGATGCGCCGTAATCGAGCCGCCCGTCTGCACCTCGACCTCCTGCAGGTCAAGCCAAACCGCCGCACCCGAGCGGAATTCGTTGATCGTATGAAGTGTGCTGGGGCTCTCCTTGCTCTTCGGCGTCTCCACCGTCGTCTTGCCGAGAACCCGCAGGACGTTGCCGCCGCGGAACATTTCCTCGGGATGCGTGAACGGCAGAAATCCGTTCGGACCGTCAATGGCCTTCGTCGCATCGATCAGCGCGGGAATCGGATACCCCGCCGAAACCTGCACCGCGCCGTCTTCGATCGTCAGGTCGCCCATGATCGTCACCTTCGTGTACGCCTGGCCTCCCTGACCACCGACGGCGAGGATGCCGCCGTTGTTCGTCATCTTGGCGTTCCGACACGTCACCGTCACGTCCCCGTAGATGTCGCAGCCGACTGGCTCCAGCCGAGCAGCGTCATTCACGAGCGGCGCGCAAAAGCAGTAACCATAGTTCATGTCAGTCATCCGTGCATTGACGCCATTGCCCGCAGCGAAGGTATCCTTGGTGTTCACGAGCACACATGCGTTGGAAATGACGAGATTACCAACCGCAAAAAAGTTCGGCACCATGTAACGACGCTTGTATTGTGCCACCTGCG
>JAEDMC010000197.1 GCA_016303225.1 Kiritimatiellia bacterium | reverse complement strand
TCTTTTTGCAGGAGTAAACCACTCCTAGAACTTTCGTTTACCTTTGCAATCCACAAAATAGCACGAACTCAGTGGTTCGCGCTTGCATTTTGACGATGGTTTGTGGTAATATAGTCTTAAATCATTAGAGGAGCTAGGTAAAATGAAGCTTTCCACTCTGTTTCTGCTCTGCACTGGCGCAGCTGGTGTTGTGTTTGGTGATGCGCCCAAGTCGTTTGTCGAGTATGTCGAGGCGAATGACCAGCTGACATACATCAATACAGGTGTTACCGTCAACCCGAAGCGAACGCGCATGCTCGTTACGCTGGCGATGAACTCCGTCAAGGAGGGCGACGTGGCTGTGTTTGGTCGCGGTAACAGCTGGGGCAACGCGAACAGCGCCTTTGTGTTGATGCAGAGCGGCAAGTTCCGGCTTGACTATCTCGGCAATCAGGCGACCAAGATCGACTGCACTGCTGACACGATCTATACCTTCGACCTCTGCAACAACATGGGCATGGTCAACGGCGTCTCCTATTCGACAACAGCATGGAAGACCGATGGCGATTCCAATCAGGCTGCATACCTCTTCAACTTCAACAACAATGGCAGCTTGCACACGGGCGCGAAGATGAAACTCTATGCCGCTTCCATCTGGAAGGACGGAGAGACACTTTCTGGACGCTATGTTCCGTGCATCGACGACAGTGACCAGCCTGCGGTCTACGATCTCGTGACGCAGACGATCATCTATCCGCTTAGCAAGGATACGAGTAAAGCTCCGGCGCTGATGGCGGCTGCCACGCCGAACGCCGACTATCGGGTGAGTGACGGCAAGGTGCAGTGCAGGGTGTTGCTCTCGGTGTCCGGGAAAGGCGGCACGGTGGATTCACCTGCCGAGCAGTGGATGAATCTTAACTCGACCGTGATGCTGACGGCGACGCCGGACGCGGGCAATAAGGCCGTGTGGACGGTGAAGGATGAATATGGCAACACGACTATGTCATCCGGCAACACGCTTCAGTACGAAGTGACGCCAGTGCGCGCTTCGATTTCGGTCTCGTTCGCGCCCGAGAGCGCGGTGGCGACGGCGGCAGAATTGTACGCGGCGATCGAGGCGGCCGAAGAAGGCGATACCATTTACATGTCGGCGGGCGAGTTTATCCTCACGAAGACGCTGACGCTCGACAAGAACGTGAAGATCGTCGGCGCGGGCGCGGGCCAGACGGTCATCAAGATGCCCACGATGGCCAAGTTCCTGTCCGTTGACATCAACCATGACGACGCGGTGCTGGAGGGCATTGCGCTCACCGGCATCTATTTCAAAGCGAAGCCGACGGTCGCGGCGGATGACGGGTGCTACAACAAGGACGGCCAGTGGCAAAAGCCAATCTGCGTCAAGGTGCAAAAGGGTACGTTCAAGAACTCGGTCATCCGTGACAACTACGCGACGCTCCAGTACGGCACGGGACCGTGGCTCTATATGACTGGCGGGCGCGCTGAAAACGTGAAGATTCTCGACAACTACTACAATCGCACGGGTTACACCGTTTTCGGCTACGCCGTTTACATGAAGGGCGACGCGGTGATGGAGAACTGCGAAATTGCCCGTAACGGTTGTCCGGGGGAGGAGTCCGGATGCGTTTATATGATTGACAGCGCCCAGCTTCTGCATTGTGACGTGCATGACAACGACGGCAAGGCGGCGACCTACCACGGCGGCATCTATATGAACAGTGCCACAGTGCTGGTGGACGGCTGCCGCGTTTACGGCAACAACAACGGCGTCTATCTCGGCAACGGTACGCTCCGCAATTCGCTCATTTACGCCAATCGCACGAAGCTCGTTGCGCACGATGCAACTTGCTACTATGCGGGTGTCCGTCAGGCCTACGGCACGATGCAGAACTGCACGATCTACGGCAACGTCTCACCGGGCGATGCAAGCGGCGTTGGTGGCCTCCACATGACGGGTGGCACGGCCGAGAATAACATCATCTACGGCAACGGCGGCGTGCTGGTGACGAGCGGCGCCTTCAACAACAACCTGACGGACGTCGCGGTCGGACGCGGCTCGGACAATATCGTCGGCAATCCCGCGTTCGTGGACGCGGCGAACGGCGACTTCCGCCTTGGCGTTGGCTCGCTCGCGATTGGCGCTGGCAAGACGATTGCGGCGGTGACGAACGACTTCGCGGGCGTGGAGCGTCCGCAGGGTGCTGCTTATGATATCGGCGCCTACGAGCGTCCTGCCGCGACGGAACTCGCCTGCGGCATCGCCGTCAGCCAGAAGGACTGGAAGCTTGGCGCGGAGCCTACAGTGTCCGCAAAGGTCGAAGGCACTGCGGATGATGTGACCTACCGGTGGTTTGTGGACGGCGCTGAGATTGCCGACACCTCGGCGACGCCGTCGTTGGGCGCACTCGCCGTCGGTCGCCACACGGTGAAGCTTGTCGTCACGGCGGGCGGACAGTCGGCCGAATTCACGATGGCTGACGCCGTGAACGTGCAGCCGATCGAGACCTATGTGTCGACTGAGGGGTCGGACACGTTTCCGTACGATACGGCGGATAAGGCGGCTCGATCGGTGGCGGACGCGCTCGCGGCGGTGTATAAGGGGGCTGACGAGCCGGGCACGGTGCATGTCGCGGCGGGTACGTATTATCTCGACGGTACGCTTGTCGTCAACCAGCCGGTGACGATCGTCGGCGCGGGACCCGACGCCACGACGATAAGCGGCGGCAAGATGACTGACACGTTTATGCGTGGCATGAATCTCGGCAACGCATCGGCGACGGTGAAGGACCTTTCGCTCGTCGGTTGCACGAATGTTGTTCATGGTACGGGAATGTACATGTCGGCCGGTACGCTCGCCAACGTGCGCGTCGCCTGGCACCGGCAGAATCGGAACGGCAACGACGAGCGCTGGGGCGCTGGACTATACCTGACGGGCGGCACTGTAACGAACTCGGTGCTCGAGCGCAACTATTTCGACGCATCCTACCACGGGACGCGCGGCGGCGGTGTTTATATGACGGGCGGACTCGTTGTCGACTGCGACATCTGCCACAACTGGATGGCGCGCTGGCAGCACAATGGCCTTGGCGTCTGCATGTCGGGCGGCACGGTACGTGGCTGCCGCATCTTCAACAACTACTCGACAGTGAACAGCGTTGGTGGTTCTGGCGCTGGAAACTACTCTTCTGGCCATGGCATCAACATGAGTGGCGCCAATTCCGTCGTTGAGAACTGCCTCATCTATTCGAACGGCTGGAACGGCGTGATGATGACTGGCGGTACGCTCAGGAACTGCGCCGTATTCGGACACCGCCAGTGCACGGCGGACTACTTTGCGGGTGTCAACATCTGGGATGGGTTGATGGTCAACTGTACGATTACCGACAATTACGCGGCCGGCGATTCGGACGGCAAGTCGGGCCTTTGGCAGACTGGCGGCACGGTCGTTAATACGATTATCTATAACAACGGCAAGCCAGAGCTCGGCAGTTGCCTGGTCTCGGGCGGTACGTTCAAAACAAACATCACCGACAAGGTGGGATCGGAGGGCGGCTACGTGATGGACCCGAAGTTTGCAGATCCCGAACATAACGACTACCACCTGCTGACAGGCTCGCCTGCCGTCGACAAGGCCGCGCCGCTGGTTGCCTACGACCTTGAGGGCGCGTCGCGTCCGCAACGCGACGGCTGGGACATCGGCTGCTACGAGCTCCTGCCGAGCACCGAGAAATCCGTGACGATAGCGTCCGATGTGGTTGAGGGCGCGACAGGCATGGAGATCTCTGCAACGGCCAAGCTTGAAAACATCACTGGCGACATCGTCTACCGCTGGACGCTGAAGAACGCGGCAGGCGAGACGGTCAAGTCCGGCGACGGGGCGACTTTCTCCTACACGGTCATGACGGCCGGCGGCTATTCGCTGGAGCTGGAAGTGGAGTCGGACGGCGTCACCTACGCGGCCACGGAGGCGCAGCCGTACACCGTCAAGCCGGCCGAGGTCTTCGTTTCGCTGAACGGTTCGGACACCGAGCCCTACGACACGCCTGAGAAGGCGACGACGAACGTCAATGCGGCTCTGGCGGCGCTGTGGCAGAGCGAGTACGCGACTTCGGTGCTGCACATTGCCGAGGGTACGTACTACCTGACGGACCAGCTGATGCTCTCGACGCCGGTCCGCGTCCTGGGCGAAGGTCGCGATGTCACGGTCCTCAACGGTTCGCGGATTCCGGTGATGACGCGGGGCCTCACGATGACCCATGCGGATGCGGTTGTCCGCGACTTGACGCTCGCCGGCATCACAAATGATCTTTATGGAGTCGGCTCTGCCGTGCGACAGGAGAAAGGACTCCTTGCCAATGTGCGCATCACGAAGACGATGATCAACAACCTGGGCCACCTTGGTTCCATACCCGCCCAGGCTGGATCGCTCTACTTGTCTGGCGGTGTCGCGACGAACCTCTTCATCGATGGGGCAACGACGGCAAACAGTTACGGCTCGACGCGCGGACTCGGTGCGTACATCACGGGCGGACTCCTGACAGACTCGATTGTCTGTTCTAACGGCCTCAACCGTGGAGAATGCTTTGGACACGGCGTCTACATGCAGGGCGGAACGTTGCGCCGGACGAAGATCTTCGACTGTGCGGCGGCGATTGCCAGTGATACGCGCGGCGTAGGTCTGACGCTTCATAATGAGGGCGGCGGCAATCCTGTGGCCGAGGATGTCGAGGTGTGTGGTTGCACGCACGCGGTTTACATGAACAAGGGCGAGCTCCGCAATGTGCTGGTTACGGGAGGTTGGACGACGCGTGACGATTTCGCTGGTGGCCTGACGATGGAAGGCGGCACGGCTGTCAACTGCACGTTGGCGGGTAGCACGAACTCGGCGAAGGATCAGCAGGGAGACCTCAAGATGACGTCCGGAACGCTGGTCAATTCGATCGCGGTCTCGGCAACCGTGACGGGTGGTGTCCAGCGGAACAACTGCCTCAACGAGCCGGTTGCGTTCAAGCCCGACTACCGTCTCCGCGGCAGTGCGGCGAACTGCATCGACAAGGGCGACAACTCGGT
>JAEDMC010000196.1 GCA_016303225.1 Kiritimatiellia bacterium | reverse complement strand
AGATGCTGTAGTCGGGCGCTCAATGCCGCGAAGCGGTGTTGAGTGACCGACTACAACTGCGCTGGGCGAAGTGCAAGGTCGTGTAGATGGCGATTGTCGCGACTACCGGAGCAACATAGACGGCTGAGACGGCGATGGACCAGCCCGCACACCCGAGCGGCAGGAGAATTGCGCAGGTCATGAAAAGTCCGACCGTATAGAAGATCTGCCCGGCCATCACCGCGTTCGGACGCTTCCGCGCCGCGGCAATCCCCTCAATGCGTCCGCGAATGGCATGGATGACGGTGATGAGCGAATAGATGCCGATTGCGAGCCGCGCCGTATCAAGAATGCGCGCGGGAACGTTCTGGTAGTGTCCGAAATACCAGTTTCCGATCACCGGCAGCGAAAACGCAAACGGAATGACGCCGAGGCACAGTCCCGCGAAAACCGAATAGACGAGAAGCCGCTTGTCCCCCTCGTACTCCGGCTGGAACTGGATGGACACCGCCTGCAGCTTGAGCGCCGCATAGGAGACTGGATTGGCGACGCCCAGGGTCACGTAGTGAATCGCCAGCATGTCCGCGGCGTTTTCCGTCCGCCCCACGAATGCCGCGATAATGAGCGGCGACAACATCAGCAGAAACCCACCGAGCGACAGCGGCAAGGTAAAGCGAAACTGTTCCCAAGTGAGAGAAAGATGTTTGATGTTCGATGTTTGATGTTTGAAGTTCGAAGGATCCACGGGTTGATTGGGAAGCGCGGCAACATACGGCCGCGCATACAGCCAAGTCACGAGTAGCTCCAGGCAAGTGCCGAGGGTGAGCGCCAGAAGCCCCCAGTACGCGCTGACCCAGCCGAGCTTCGGAAAAACCGTCGCGCAACAAAGCGTGACGACGATGCGGGCAAGAGTCGCCATGTTTGCCTTACCGCTCTCATAGTTGTTGAAGAGAACCACCATCGGCACGTTCCTCAGGAAGAACGACGCCTGCATCACGATGCCGAAGAGGAGCGTCCACCGCGCAGTCTCGGCAAGTTCCGGCGGCAAGGCGAAGAACCCCTCAAAGAGCCAGCGGTTGAACGGCGCAATCGTCGGGACGACCTGCAGCGCCAACAAGACCGCCATCATGATGGCATTGAGCCGCCGAAACGAGACGTAGCCGTACCATGTCCTCGCAAACACCATCCCCGTCATGACGAGTCCGCCGCCCAGCGCGCCGATCATGAACATGATCATCTGTCCCTGGCTGAACGCCGTGAGCGCATTGACCCCGAACGCGCCGTGCGTCACGATTCCCGCCACCAGCGGATACGTCAGCGACTGCGAAAACGCCTGCAAGAGCAACGGGATGTAAAATCTCGTTACGTTCCAGACCCCGAATCTCCTGATCTCGGCCAAGCCCGTTAACCTCTCAACCGCTTAACTTCTTAACCGCTTAACCGCTAAACCTGATACGGCCCCAAGAACGTCTCCTTGAAGTCATACCCGTTCGCAAAACTCTCAGGCGTGTCGTTCTCGTCCTTGTGGATGCGTCCCGACTCCGTCAAGTTGAACATCATCTCGCCGATGTCCTCGGTCGACTGGATGCCCCACTCGGTGAGGACCGTATACGTCAGCGGACCATACTGATCGAGCGCCCGCTCCTTGAACTCGTCGAGGATGTCCTCGCCCGAACAGTGCTTGCCGTCCTCGCCGCTCAGATAGTGGACGACATCCGTCAAAAGCGCATATGCCCGCGCATTGTAACGCGAGTCCCTCGCCACCACGTCTGCGAACGAATCGCTCTGAAAATCGATTTCTTCCATAGGTGATATTATACCATTACCGCCATACGTACGGGAGAACCCTCGCCTCCAGATTCGCGTCGAGCTTGAAGAGCGCCTGACCGGCGAAACCGCTTTTGCGCGCAAGGGAAACCTGCTGATCGACTTGCTGCGCGTTCAGCTTCGACTCGTTTGCCATGACGCCAATGCCGACGATCGTGCGCTTCGCGCGCGTCGAAAGCGACGCCTGTTGGGCCAGCAGAGCACGGAACTGAGAGGTCGACGAGGTATAGTCCATCGGCGCAACGTAGTCAACGATGTTGAGGTCGAGCCAGCGCGGCCAGTCCTGTCCGACGGACGTGATGCAGTTCGGATACTTCCCGTACACCGCGGCGGTCAGCTGCTTCGGACGCTTCACGCGGTGCCGCGCGTCTGCGACGAACTGCGTGATGATCGGCGCGGCGTTCGGCGGCTTTATGGACGCATCGCCCCAACGGACGAAATCAAGGTGAATGCCGGCGACCGGATACCGCACCAGCTCGTCAATTGCCGCCAGCACGTAGGCCCGCACGGTCGGGTTTGACGGATCAAGATACGTCGTGAGCTGCCCCTTGTCGTCCTTCAGTCGCCAGCCCCTCTTCCGGAAGGTCTCCAGCGTCGTCGGCGCATTGCGCGTCGCATTGAAACAAATGAACCACGCATGGACTCGTACACCCGTTCCCTGTGCAGCCCGGAGGCACGCCAGCAGCTGGTCGCCGTACGCCTTGTAGGTCTGCGTCTTCGGCAGCCGCGCGCTCGCATAATGCGCGAAGTCGACGCCGCCGACGTTGAGATAGAGGTCTGTGACGTTCGACTTCTTCAAGACCGCCATCGTCTTTGCCCAGTTACCGGGATAAAGCCCACGACCGGAATGATCCCAGACGGCGTGAATCTCCTGCTGACCCGAGAAGGCCAGCAAAGGGAAAAGTAAAAGTGAAAAAGTAAAAAGTATGGACGCTCGCACTTCTTCACCTTTCGCTTTTGCTTTTTACTTCTACCAAATCGGGACGATCTCGTTCCGTCAGCTTGCGCGCCTCGCTCCGCTTCCACGCCTCGATCTTCGCGTGATCGCCCGAGAGCAGAACTTCGGGAACCTTCATGCCGCGGAACTCCGGCGGATGCGTGTACTGCGGAGCCTCCAGAAGTCCGTCGCGTCCGAAGCTCTCGCTCGCCGTCGCCGAGGGGCCGCCCCCGAGCACACCCGGCAGCAGTCGCACGATCGAATCGACCATCGCCGCCGCCGCCAGCTCGCCGCCCGTCATCACGAAGTCGCCGATCGAATACTTGTCGGTCACGAGCGTCTCGATGCGCGCGTCAAACCCCTCGTAGTGTCCGCAAAGGAAGATGAGGTGGGGTAGGGTTTGTGGTTTTGAGGGTTTGAAGGCTTGAGGGTTTGAGTTATTCGTGTCGTCAGTGGCAAGACTTGCGAACATCTCAGCATCGCGCTGGGTGAAGGTCTTGCCGGCCGGCGAGGTCATGATGATTCGGATTTGAGGCCTCAAGTCACTCGTCTCATGTTCGGAACCTGAGACCTTCTCCACCGCCGCAAACCATGGCCCGCATTTCATCAGCATGCCGGGCCCGCCGCCGTAGGGCTTGTCGTCGACCTTCTTCCAGCGGCCTTCGCCGAAGTTGCGGAGGTCAACGATGTCGATCTCGCACGCACCCTTCTTGACGGCACGCGCGACGATGGACTCCCGCAGGAAGCCCTCGAACATCTTCGGCTGGACGCTGATGATGGAGATCTTGAGCATATTAGACTTCCATCGATCCCTTCGCGACGGCCTCGAGCTGCTCCTTCGAGAACGGCATCTTCGAAATGTCGATGTCGTAAATGCCAAATGCGGGCGCCGTCCGCCAGGCCCCGCGCGTGAAGTCGACGCAGGCGATCGGCTGCGAGCCGCGGCGGACGCTCTGCTCGGACAGCTCGCAGACGCTGCACCAGGTCGCGAGGTCGTAAACGTCGGTATCGAGCGGCAGGCCGTTCTGCAGGCAGTAGGCCCAGCGAAGGTCCATGATGAAGTCCATGCCGCCGTGTCCGCCCACGGTCGCCGCAACGGGACCCGCATGTTTCCAAATCGGGTGCATGTACCGCTTCTTCACCTCTTCCGCCCTCTTCTCGTCGAAATACGCGTGCGTCGCCCCGTCGCCCGGCTTGTCCTCGAAGGCGACGCGGTAGGGATAGTCCGTCAGGATGCCCCTCGTGCCGGTAATCGTGTTCACGCGCGTGTAGGGGCGCGGCGAGCTCACGTCGTGTTCGATCCGAATCGAACGCCCCCTCTCCGTCTTGACGAGCGTCGTGTTCATGTCGCCCATCGCGATCTTGAGCTGGCTCTTCCAGTGGTCCGGACCGTACTTCGCCTTCGCATAGGCCTCGAAGTTGCGTTGGTCGGACTCGAGCGACACGAGGTACTTGAACTGGTCGCCGCGGTTGATGTTCATGTACTGGCAGATCGGACCGAGACCGTGTGTCGGATACTGGTTGCCCTTGTGCTCAAGGTTCCACTTGAGCCGCCACATCTCCTGCTTCTCGCCGTTGGCGAGCCCGATCTGCTTCTTCGACTCCGGTAGGTCCCAGTCGTAGTTGCTCCGAAGGTCGTGGATGTAGCCGCACGCGCCGTGGACGAGATCGCCGAGCAGTCCCGAACGGCAGAGGTTGAGCGCCAGCATCTCGACTTCGCCGTAGCAGCAGTTCTCCAGCTGCATGCAAATCTTCTTCGTCCGTTCGCTCGTCTCCACGAGCTCCCAGCATTCGTCGACCGTGAACGCGGCGGGAACTTCGACGAACGCGTGGCAGTCGCGGTTCATCGCCTCCAGCGCGATCGGCACGTGCGACTGCCAGTTGGTTACGACGTAGCAGACGTCGATGCCGCCCTGGTCGAGCATCTTGCGGTGGGCGTTCTCGCCGAAGAACCCGAACTTCGCCTCGGGATGCTTGTTCTCCCGCAGCCACTTCTGCGCGGCGGCGACGCGCCCCTCGTGCAAGTCGGCGATGGAGACGACCTCCACGCCCGGCACGACCGCGAGCCGCTGCAGCGCCCACAGGCCGCGGTTGCCAAGTCCGGCGAGTCCGAGCCGGATCTTCTTCATCGGCGGCAGCTGGAACCCCTGCATCGGCGCGCCCGTCTTCGCCGCCCCCAGCACGCCGTCAAACTGGCAGCCCGCCAGAAACGCCGCCGCGCCCATCCAGGCCGATCCCTTCAAAATCTCGCGTCTTGTCTTCATCGTTTCACCCTTCGCCAACTGTATATGACACCATACTAGCAAATTTTCCGCCGACAATCAACGGCAGAC
>JAEDMC010000014.1 GCA_016303225.1 Kiritimatiellia bacterium | reverse complement strand
CAGGGCCATCGCGAGGGGAATGGCGTGGCTCAGGATGCTCGACGAGGGGAAGGTCTCGTCGATCAACGACCTCGCCGACCCGCTCAAGCTCGAGCGCAAATACGTGCGCTAGTTAGGCGTGACGCAGGTCGGAGAATTTGAGGCTGTACGTCTTGAGGTACTTTGCGATGCGGTCGCTGTCGTTTGGAGTGGCACGATTGCCGCGTGTCACATTGTAGATCTTTCGGCCGGCTTCGGCTGCAGAAGAGCAGGACTTGCAGACATCAAGTACGTATTTAAGTGTCGACAATTCAATGGCGTCGTAGCGGCCAGAATATCCGCTGCCCAGCAGGAGTTTGAGATATTCGTCTTCAATCGGCTCTTGGCTGTCGGGTTCGGACTTCTCTTGGTGCAGCGAAGTCTTTCCGGCTGCCTGGACGCGCTTGATTTCACGCTCGACATCCGCAACTTGGATTTCTCCGCTCTTGGCGAGCGTACCCATGCGCGTGACCATATTGCGAAGTTCGCGAAAGTTGCCATCCCATGCTGTGGAACGTGCCAATGCGTACTTCATAAATGCTTCGCGTGCGTCCTCTGTGATCAAGACGCCTCTCTTGGTGGATCTGCGAAACAGCTCAAGCTCGTAGTTGAAGTTCGGTTCGATGTCTTCGCGCCGCTCGGATAGGCCAGGTATGCGATACGACCAGCGGTTGATGCGCTGGAGAAGGTCGTAGCGGAACTTATCGGAATTGTTGAGATCCTGGTTGGTTCCGCAGATCAATTGAAAGTTGCATTTGATCGGCGTGTCGGACCCCATCGGATAGAAGATGTGTTCCTCGATGGCCTTGAGAAGCATCGTCTGGACATCTTTGGGGAGGTCGCCGATCTCATCGAGGAAGAGAATGCCGTTCTCGGCGGTCTTGATGTATCCGTCACGTGCTTTCTCTGCGCCGGTGTAGGCTCCTTTGACGTGGCCGAACATCTCGCTCTTGGCCGTGCTGGGGTCGAGTGTCGCACAGTTCACCGATACGAATTTCCCGCTGACAAGGTTGCGGTTCTGCTTAAGCCTGTAGATCTTCTCGGCGAGTTTGGTCTTGCCTGCGCCGGTTGGGCCGGTGATAAGAATCGGATCGTTTGTCGCGAGAACGAGCGTCTCAAGTTCGTCGATGGTCTCGTTATAGGCCTTGTTTTTGGTCTGGATGCCGTCCTTGAGGAATTCGACACCCTCAAGCGAGAGACTGGAGATCTGACGAGTTAGTTTTGAGTTGGCCGAGATGTCGAGGTCGATAATCTTCAGGAGGCCCTTTGAATCGTTGCTGGCGGATCCGCCGAACCCCTCGGTTGGGGCCGTCTGCACAAGTCTAGCGCGGATGTAGTTTGAGTAGACAAGCCAGAAAAGGCAAATGCGCTCGACATTCGTGCCTGTATTGATGTGTACGAGGTATTCCGTGTTGTCGCGATGGAAGCAAGGGCGTTTGACATAGTTGAAGAACTGAAGACTGACCTCGTCAAAATCCCAGGGGTCTTTGAGCGGGATTTCGTCAAGAATGACATTGGTGGCGACCGAGAGTTCTTCGATACGGCTCTGAACCTCCTCGGCCAAGGCTTTGAAACCCTTGTTGTAGACGAGATGATACTCGTCGACCTTGAACTGATCTTCGTGTTGGACGAGCGAGATGGATGGTGTCCATCCATTCATTTCGGGCGCGGCGCGGTCTTTGCGTGTGCCAAGAATTGATATTACGGTGTGTTTCTTGATTGCCATAGATTGTATTGTAGCAAATTCGCTATGTTAAATATAGCGAGAATTATAGTCATTGGTGAATGTTAATGCCGGCATGCTCTGAAATTCCTGATTCCATGCGGACCGAACTGTTTTAACTGTTTTGGCATGGGTCTTGCTATAATATTGGTGCAATGAAATACAGATTCTCATTTACAGCCGTTGGCCTTGCTTCTGTGGCGACACAGGAGGTGGCTGCGTTGTTTCGTGAGAGCGGATCTTGGGATGCGGTCTACAAGCGCGTCGTGCGCGAAAACACGCTGGGGTGTCGTACCGAATCCGCTCTTAAGCGCATCGGATCGGAATTGGTCCATCGGCTTGGCGCGTTGTCATCCGAGGAGGTTGACCGTTTTGTTGAGAATAGGCTTGGCGAGCGGAATCTCTTCGCCTGGTTGGCCATCTGTCGGTATTATGAGATGATTGGCGACTTCGCGGTCGAAGCTCTGCATGAGGCGTATGTCTCCGGTCAGAAGACGTTTACGCATACGGACTACGCACGGTTCGTCAATGCGAAGCTCTCGCTTCACCCTGAACTCGACCAGGTTTCCGATCAGACCTTTGCCAAGATGAGGCAGATTATCTTTAAGATGATGACTGAAGCCGGTTTCTTGGATGGCGAGCAGAACATTATCCCCGTGGTGATGGACAAGGATCTCGCCAACTTCATTCCCAAGCGCGATTTTGCGTTTTTCCCGATGTTCATTGGAGGCAAGTAATCATGGATCGTATCGAGGCTCATTTCGAGGAGATGTACGCGCTTTTCTCGTCCGAAGAGTTCCTGCTGCGGCGCGGCGTCTCGACTGAGGTTCCGTTCTTCATCTGCCACTACGATCCAAAGGAGCAGGTCGAGGCGGACAACGTCGTGAAGCTTCTGCACGAGAAGCTGAATGCAAACGGAGTCAAGACGCTACGTATCGATCTCTACGAGTTGATGATTGAGAAAATGCGAGAGTCTGATGACCTCGACTGGACACTTGAGAACGAAAGCATGGTCAACCACGACAACCTCTTGACGGACTTGCGGGCGCAGCTGAATGTGAAGTCGGAAATCGCCCCGGCTATTGCCGACAAGATTAAGGCTGACGAGAACCGTCTGGTTCTGGTGACCGGGATTGGCGCGTGCTACCCGATCTTCGAGGCGCACGAACTCCTCACGAATCTCTCCAACATCATCAAGGACATCCCGCTCGTCCTGTTCTTCCCCGGCGAATATGTGCAGACCCCTGGTTCGGGAGCTTCACTTCACCTGTTCGGCAGAAAGGAGGGCCGGGGATACTACCGTGCCTTCGATGTCGAGACTTTTCTCAAGATGAACAACTCCGTCCACGCAGCGATCTAAAGGAATACAAACATGGCCATCAAGAGCATTTTCAAGAAGGACATCTATCGTCATATCGACGGCGTGATCAAGGCCGAGGACGCGGCGGTTCTCCGCAACGAGCTGGAGGAGTTTGTCATCACCGATGAAATCCGGGTCAACCTCGAGACGTTCTTCGAGAACTACAACGACGGAAATTCCAACGGCGCGTGGATCTCTGGCTTCTTCGGTTCCGGTAAGTCCCACCTCCTCAAGATCCTTGCCGCCGTGCTGGAGAACCGCGATGTCGGCGGACGGCGTGCGGCGGAGATCTTTCTGGAGCATTGCGAGGACAACGAGGACTTCACGATTTTGAAGGGACTGGTCGAGCGCGCGACGCGCACGCCCTCGCGGAGCATTCTCTTCAACATTGGGCAGCAGGCGGATGCCACGGGTCGCGCCGACCGCAAGGACACGATTCTCCCGGCGTTCCTGCAGGTCTTCAACGCCCATTGCGGCTATTGCGAGCAGAACCCCGCCGTTGCTGCGTTTGAGCGTCAGCTCGACGAGGAGGAAGGTCATCTTGCCGCGTTCGAGGCGAAGTTCAAGGAACTCTCCGGACGTGACTGGAAGACAAACGGGCGCACCCGCGTCATGCGCTATGGTGCGCAGATCGACCAGGCCTACTCGGCTGTGACGGGCACGAGCGCGACGGACATCATCGGTCGCTACATCAACCAGGACTTCTCGGTCAAAGACTTCGCCAATCTCGTCAAGGACTACATCGCGAAGCAGTCACCTGGCTTCCGCCTCAATTTCTTCGTCGACGAAATCGGACAGTATGTCGCAAACTCGACGCCGCTGATGCTGACCTTGCAGTCCATCGCCGAGAAGCTCAACACGGAATGCCGCAACTCCAGCTGGATTATCGTGACGTCGCAGTCGAATGTCTCGGACGTCGTGGGTGAGATGAACGATGCGCAGGGCAACGACTTCTCGCGCATCATCGGTCGCTTCAACACGAAGATTCAGCTCTCGTCCAAGAATGTCCGCGAGGTCATTCGTGCTCGCCTCCTCGAAAAGGATGCGGGGGCCGTCCCCGAGGTTGCGTCTGTTTATAACGACTTCTCGGGCGACATGGCCTCGATCTACGACTTCGCGGACGGCATGCGCAAGTACCGCAGTTTTGCCGACTGCGACGATTTCGTGAGCCTCTATCCGTTCGTGCCGTACCAGTTCGATCTCTTCCGCTCCGCAATGATCGAACTCTCGAACCATGATGCCTTTACCGGACGATTCCAGGCGGTCGGCGAACGCTCGACCTTGGAGGTCTGTCAGATCGCCCTTAAGAAGCTGGATGCCGAAGGGAAGATCGGTAGCATGATCCCGTTTGATCTCTGGTTTGACGGCATTGAGGCGAGCATCAAGCCGAACATCAAGAATCAGGTTCACATCGCGGCGAACCAGCTTCACAATCTCGACGAGGAGAAGAAGAAGCTGGCGATCCGTGTTCTGAAGGTGCTCTTGATCGTGAAGTATGTGCGTGGCGACTATGTGGCCTCGCCTCGCAACATCTGCTCGCTCCTCATTGAAGACCTCTCCGTCAATTTTGCCCAGCTGCTGGCGGACGTGAAGACCGTGCTGTCAACGCTCGAGAGCGAATCCTACGTCCAGCGCGTCGGCGAGAACTACGAGTACCTGACCGACAGCGAAAAGGATCTCGACAGCGAGATCAAGCGCGTTATCGTTGACCAGAGCGAAGTGACGGCGATGTTGAAGGACATCTTCTTCGCGGGTGTGATTCGTGGGCGCAAGATCACCGCATCGAACGGACAGGCCTACGCCTTTACGCAGATGCTCGATGGCGCAACCGTCGGTCGTCCCGACGGCGATCTTTCCGTCAACTTCATCACGCCCGTCAATCCGGATGCGGGCGACCTCTCGGGAATCATGCAGCAGAGCTTTGCCAAGGACGAACTGACCGTTGTTCTCAAGCCCGATCCGGCCATCCTTGCGGACATCCAGAACTACCTGAAGACGACGAAGTACCTCGCTCAGAATCCGCCGATGAGCCAGCCCGATTTGGCGCTTCGCAATCTGCTCGAATCACGCCAGACGCACAAGGGCACAATCCAGCGGCGTGTCGAGGTGGCGATCCGGGACAAGATCTCGAGCGCGACGATTCTCGTGCGCGGCACGGAGGTGACGGTTCGCGCGACCGATCCGGCTTTCCGCGTCACGGAGGGCTTCTCCGACCTCGCATCGAAGGTCTATGCGCACTTCCGCATGGTGGAGGGATTGGCGGGTCTTTCGGAATCCGACGTGACGCGCTTCCTGCGCGTGGATCCGCAGCTCCCCGGAATCGACCTGGAGACCGAGGCCGAGCGCGAGATTCTCTCGTCAATCAACCTCAATGCCTCCATTGGTGTCACGAACACGATGAAGGTCATTCTCGACAAGTATGAGAAGAAGCCTTATGGTTGGCCGCTCGTGGCGGTCGAATGCCTGATTGCCAAGCTGATCGCCAAGGGTAAACTCGAGGCGAGTCAGGGCGGCGAGTCCGTCGATCCGTCGCAGATTGCGGCGACTCTCCGGAACACGCGAGCCCATGAGTCGCTCGTCCTGCAGCCGCAATCGACGATCACGCCGCAGCAGATCCGCAAGCTGAAGGACTTCGCCCGCGACTTCTTCTCGGTTCCGATTCCGGACACCGAGGCGAAGCTCGTCGCCATGAGCGTCCATGCCAAGCTGAATGCCGAGCTTCAGAAGTGGCAGGGGGTACTGGCGCTCTCCGGCGAGATGCCGTTCGTGGTCGCGCTCAATCCCGTTGTGTCGAAGGTGCGCGAGATTGTCGCGAAGCCCGCGATGGCTCTCTATGCGGACGAGACCGTCGCCATGTATGATCCTCTTCTCGATCTCAAGGAGGGTGAGATCGACCATGTTCTCCACATCGCCACAGGCACGCAGAAGACGACCTTCATCGAGGCCCGCAAGTTCGCGCACGAGAAGGAAGCGAATTTCCGCAAGATGCAGGAATGGGGCGGAACGTGGCTGACTGCCGCGACGAAGTTCCAGAATCTTCTTGCTCTCGTCGATTCCGTTGAGATTCACAAGAATGCGGGCATGGTCCAGGTCACGTCGCTCTTCCGTGAACTGAAGACCGATCTCAATACCGCGCTCGAACACGCCCGTGCCGAGGCCGTGGCGAAGATCGACGCCAAGGTTGCGGACATCAAGAATCTGCCCGAGTATCCCGAAGCGACGGATGCGGTCAAGGCCGAAGTCGAGACGACAACGGCGGGAATCAAGTGCCGCATTGCCGATGAACAGCTCATTTCCGCTATCGAGAGTGCGGCGGGGAACTATGCGATGCGCACTTCTATCGAGCTGATGAACAAGGTTCTCGCTTCGACGCAGCCGCCGGAACCGCAACCCGAACCAGGGAATCCGACGCCGCCTCCTGCGCCGACGCAGACGGTGGTCGCCTACGCCACAGTCGTGCGCGGCTATGACAAGACGATGATCTCGTCCGAAGCGGAAATCGACGCCTATCTCGCCTTCCTGCGCGAGAAGCTGAAGACGGTCGTCGCCGGAGGCAAACGTATCGCCATCGCCTAACAACTATCCACTCTTCACTATCCACTATTCACGATCATGGACACCGGAAAGCTTGAGACCTTTGCCGTCGAGGCGCGTCAGGAACTGATGCGGAGCGTCTCGGAAAAAATTGACTACGCGATGCAGGAAGGCAATGCGCTCGCACGTCTGTATCCGCAGGCCGTGGCGCGATTGCTCGAAACCGTGAAGGAGCAGGGCAAGGATGCCGTCGTCGAGAAAACCGCCTATACCTGGTTCAACCGTTTCTGCGCCCTACGGTTCATGGACGTGAACGGTTATACCGATGCGGGCGTTGTCACACCGCCCATGGGTGGTACGATACCCGGCATCCTCGCCGAGGCTCGCGACGGGAATTTTGACGACAGCCTTTTCGGTTCCGGGGTGAAGGATCGCGTTCGCAACATCTTGAGCGGAGCGATGCGTGAGGACGATCCGAACGCGGCGGCCTACCGGGCGCTTTTCGTGGCGACCTGCAATGCCTGGAACGCGAAGATGCCGTTCCTCTTCGAGAAGCTCGGCGATGAATCCGAAGTGCTGCTTCCCGACGATCTTCTCTCTTCGGCTTCGATCCTAGCCAAGGTTCGCGCCGCGCTCACGCCCGAAATCTGTTCCGATGTCGAGGTGATCGGCTGGCTCTACCAGTTCTACATCTCCGAGAAGAAGAGCAAGATCGAAGAGGGTTTCAAGAAGAACGTCAAGGCGAGCGCGGAGAACATCCCGGCGGTGACCCAGCTTTTCACCCCGCATTGGATCGTAAAATACCTTGTGCAGAACTCGCTCGGACGTCTCTGGCTCAAGCTCCATCCGGAGTCTCTGTTGAAGGAGCACATGGAGTATTATGTGCCGGAGGATCCCGAGCATCCCACGCCCGTACCGACGGACATCGAACGCCCGGAGGACATCCGCGTGTGCGATCCATGTTGCGGTTCGGCGCACATGCTGATCTATGCCTTTGATCTTCTCTATCTCATTTACGAGGAATGCGGCTACGCCCCGGCGGAAATCCCGAACCTCATCCTCAAGTACAACCTTTACGGACTTGAACTCGATCCGCGAGCCGCCGCGCTCTCTTGCTTCGCGTTGGTGATGAAGGCGAGGTCGAAGTATTCGCGTTTTCTGCGAAATCCGACGATGCCCAACATCTGCGCCATCGAGGCGATCAAGTTCACGCCGGACGAAAAGAAGGCGTACATGGATCGGTTGGGACGCGACCTTTTCACCGAGCCGCTACTCTTGACGCTCGACCAGTTCGAGGAGGCCGACAACTTCGGCTCGCTGATCGTTCCTGAACTTGAGTCCGCGTCCGATCTTGAGCCGATCTTCAAGGCGAAGAACTTCTCCGGCGAGTTGCTCTATTGGGCAACGCATCAGAAGGTGTTCAAGGTTTTGGAGCAGGCTGCCTATCTTGCGCCGCGCTATCATGTCGTGGTGACAAATCCGCCCTATCTCGGCGGCAAGAACATGAACAGCCGGCTGAAGGTCTTTGCGGAAGACAACTACCCGAATTCGAAGAGCGATCTTTTCGCAATGTTCATCGATCGCTGTGCGAAGATGTGTATGAAGAACGGCTATGTCTCTATGGTGACGATGCAAAGTTGGATGTTCTTGTCCTCATATGAGGAACTGCGGAACTGGCTTTTGAACGGGAAGACTATGATCGCTCTCTGTCATATGGGGAACATGGTGATGCGTATCGCTTTTGGAACGTCCTCGACAATCTGGCAGAACGTATATTGTGAAGGTTATCGCGCAGGATGCTGTTATGTCGATTACAAGGATCTCAACGACAATCTCGAACCTGTCGAGTTCCCGCCGATGAATGAGCGAAATAGTCATGCCAAGGGTTTCTAAAGAGGTTAATCGTATGGCGAAGAAGAACTCTATAGACGGTAGCCTTGAACCGCAGAAGTCGAGTGCGGCGCAGTTTCTGACATACATCGCTTCGGTTGGCGAAAGCAATGAAAAATTTGAGCTTCGTTACGAGGATGAAAATATCTGGATGAGCCAGAAGCTGCTGGCTGCTGTCTATGGCGTGGAGATTCCGAATATCGCCTATCATCTGCGAAAGCTCTTCGATGATGCTGAATTGGATAAGGCGACAACTATTAAAGAATTTTTAATAGATGTCGGTGACGGCCGTAAATTTGCAGTCAAGCACTATAATCTCCAGGTTATCATTGCCCTCGGTTTTAAGATTGACAACGAAAAGGCCATTGCGTTTCGCAAATGGGCGAATGATATGAGCGACTACGACCGCTACCTTCTCGCACTTGAGGAGGAGGCGAAGAAGACTGGAGGCGATAAATGAATGAGTTCCCGATTTTGCTGTACACGACGCCTGAAGGCGGCGTGAAGGTCAATGCAGTCCTGAAGGATGAGACGCTGTGGTTGACGCAGGGCGCGATGGCTGAGCTGTTTGGGGTACAGAAGGCGGCAATCAGTAAGCATCTGAAGAATATCTTCGAAAGTGGTGAACTGGTTGAAGAAGTGGTTGTATCCAAAATGGAAACAACCACTCGGCACGGTGCTATTGAAGGTAAAACGCAGGAACACGCGGTTAATTTCTACCATTTGGACGCCATCATTGCCGTCGGTTATCGGGTGAATTCGCGTCGGGCGACGCAGTTCCGAATTTGGGCGACGCAGGTCTTGCGCGAATACATCATCAAGGGCTTCGCGCTGAACGACGAGCGGATGAAGCAAGGTGGGACGCCGTTCGGCAAGGACTACTTCCGTGAGCTCCTGGAGCGCGTGCAGGCGATCCGCACGAGCGAGCGCCGCATCTGGCAACAGATTACCGACATCTTTGCCGAGTGTTCGATTGACTACGACAAGGATTCCGAAGTTACGCGCGATTTCTACGGAATGGTTCAGAACAAGTTCCACTATGCCATTTGTGGCGAGACCGCGGCAGAGATCATTCATGGGCGTGTGGATCGGACGAAGCCGAACCTAGGACTCAAGACTTGGAAGCGGGCACCGGAAGGTCGAATCCTTAAAAGCGACGTTTTGGTTGCCAAGAACTATCTGACTGAAAAGCAGATCCGCCAACTTGAACTCGCGGTCTCGGGATTCTTTGACCATATCGAGAGTCTGATCCTGCGCGAGCAGACGTTTACGATGAAGGAGTTTGCCGAGAGCGTCGACGCCTTCCTCTCGTTCGGGCGGTATCAGATCCTCAAGGGACGCGGACTCATTACGCGGGAAGCGGCAGATGCGAAGGCGATCGAGGAATATGATGCCTACAATCGTCAGCTGAAGTTCGAGTCCGACTTCGACAAGCAGATCAAGAAGTTCCTCGACGGCACAGGTCCGCGGGCGAAGCAAGCGGAATAAGGAAGACGGGATTGAAAGGAGGTAGGAGCATGAATCTTGGTGTGATTAAGCGGCATCAGCTGAAGAAGAAATGGGCGAAGGAGACGGAATTCTCCGATTGGCTGGCGTCTGATGGTCTGGAGTTGATATCAAAACTGATTGATACGGATCTCTGCGACGTGAAACGTGAGGTGCTTGTCGGGTCGTATAAAGCAGACATCGTGGCGAAGGGCGAGGACGGGCTGGTGTTGGTTGAGAATCAATACAACACGGTCAATCACGATCATCTCGGCAAGCTTGTTACCTATGCGGCTGGTATTGGCGCGAAGACGGCCGTGTTGGTTGTGGAAGATGTGCGGCCTGAAGCCGTCTCGACGATTCGATGGCTGAATGAGATTTCGCGAGACGAGTTTGCGTTCTACCTTATCAAGGCCGAGCTTCTGCAGGTGGACGATTCGGCGCTTGCGCCAGAGCTGACAATCATCGAAGCTCCGGACGAGATGGTTCGCGAAGCGCGGGCTCGCGTCTTTGAGCCGAGCGATCTCAACAAGAAACAGCTGGCGTTCTGGCAGTCGTTCAACGAACACGTTGCATCGCGCTCGGACTACAAGAGGATCTTTCCGAATACGCGCAAACCACTTCCACAGCATTGGATGGATCTCCCTTGTGGGTCAAGCGCTTATCACATTGGACTGGCGATCAACAGCAAGGAAGGGCGCATTTCTGCCGAGTTCCGTATTCACGATGACAAGGATCTGTTTCAGCAACTTCTTGCCGTGAAGGCGAAGATCGAGTCCGAGTGCGGCTGCACGTTCGAATGGATGGAACTTCCAGAGCGGAAGGCCTCTCGAATTGTCGTCTCCTCCGCACAGAAGTGGCAGTCCGTCGCGGAGCAGAAAGCCTGTTTCGATTGGCTTTGTGATCACGCCATGAAGATTCGCAAGGTGTTTGTGAAGTACGTATAAGGAAGGAACCGGAAATGTACAAATTGACTGCGAGAAGAGAGTCTAAGGCATTGCCGATATTGGAAGCTGCGTACGAATCGTTGGTGATGCGCGGCGGATTTGACTTTGGCAAGTTAGAGCGGGATCTGCGGGCGTGCTGGAATGTCGGCTATCACGAGCTTTATGACATCCTTGAAGATGCCTTTAAGGATGAGCATTGGCTGTATGTCGCTGTCTATTACATGGAGCGCGTGCATCCCAGTCCGACCTGCGAACTTCAACGAGCGCTTGCCAAGGCGTATGGCATGAACCATTGGAGCTTTGGCAATGAGTCTGCAATTGCACGCGCTGAGTTCTGGAAGAATTCGGGGATTACAGTAAAGTAAGGAGACACCCACGATGAAGAAGCCGACTGTCGCTATTTACTACGATTTTGACGGGACATTGTCGCCAAAGAATATGCAGGAATTTGGCTTCTTTCATGGGTTAGAGGAAAAAGAGCGCAAGTCATTCTGGGCCCAATCAAATGGCAAGGCTGCAGAGACATTGATGGGCAAGCATCGGTCTTGTCCGCTCAATCCAGATATCGCCAACACCTTCTTCCGGGCGGGTTACATTGAGAGTTGGGGTCGTGGCGTTGAGAAGATCTGTCGGATCTGCCACAACTATGGGATTCCAGATCCCGAGTATACCGTTCATCCGAATGACATCATGTTATGCTTCAAGGCAAATATTGGACAGCGGGGTGGTGACCAATCGGGTGACCAATCGGGTGACCAATCGGGTGACCAATCGATTCCTGTTCGAATTCTAGCAGCTTTGCGAGAGAATCCAAAGTGCTCACTGCGTTCCGTGGCATTGGCATTGGGCGTATCTGTCAAGACGGTCAAGCAATATGTAGCAAAGCTCCAACAGGCTGGCTCATTGCGACGCATCGGAGGTACGCGCGGCTATTGGGAAGTGGTTGCTGATTAGTGATAAGTAGTTCGAGAGGAGATAGGATTAACAGGATGTCCGATTGTCTCGCTAACGCTCGACAGACGTCAAAAATGCGGAACGGTAGTGGGGCATCGGAATAACCGGAGTTTATAAACGACAGGATTGAGAGGTTGACGGAATGAGCGAGAACAATGAGTTGGCAATGCCGTCGGATCGAAACTTGCTTGCCGATGCGCGGAAGATCCTCGACACTGCGCGAACGATTCGCCATATGGACGAGGTTTCATGTTAAAGAGGAGAGAAAAGATGGGTATGCATAAACTTAAGCTTGTGGCAATAAGGGACATCCTGACGGGCCTCGTTTTTCCCGTGCTCATTTTCATGAGCGGAGGATGTGCCTCGAATGTGGCGATAAGCGGGCGCGAGGAGTCGCACGAGATTGTGACGAATTCGTATTCAAGCGTCCGTTATGACGGATGCTTCTGGAAGAATGACTTCTGGGAGGATGACTGGAACAGCAAGAAGGATCGCCGTCGGACGTTGAAGATGGCACGGATAAGGGTCTATCCCTGGCAGTCCGTCATGGCGGTCGTGTCTTTGGGCACGTGGGTGCCGATGTACCTTGACTGGGAACTGAATGGAGACAAGAAATGAAGCGGCACAATATTGCAGTGTTTTTTGATGGAACGGGGCAAAGCCGCAGCCGCAAGCCGATGGCTGAATGGAGCAATGTGGTTTTGCTGCATGATGCAACGGTGGTGGCGCAGGAGAACGATCATGTCATCCAGTCGCGCAAGTACATCAATGGCATTGGTACGCGCCGAGGAGAAGAAGTTCCGGGCGGATGGTTTGGCATAGATCTCGATACGCGAGTGGAAGAAGGATATGATTTCATCTACGAGAAGGTGAACAATGCCCTGGAAGATGGAGAGGAGCCGCATCTCTATTTGTTCGGATTTAGCCGCGGCGCCTTTGCCGCAAGATGGCTGGCGTCATTGCTTCAATTCGCCGGGGTGCGGAGGGACGCTGTTTCTACGCGCAAGATTATGCAGAGCCATCGTAGCAATGATGTGAAATCGGTTCTATCATGGGAGGGATCTGGTTTGCTGATCCGGGATGTCTCCATAGATTTCCTGGGGGTGTGGGATACGGTAGAGGCTTCGATTGACCCAAGTTTTGGAATTGAAGATGTGCCGGAAATCGTCAAACAGGGCTATCATGCGCTGGCGATCGACGAATGGCGTTATACTTTCAACCCGACTCGATTCAACCCCTCTGCGAAGGTATCGGAAGTCTGGTTCCCCGGCTGTCATACGGATGTTGGCGGCGGATATGTTGAACGTGCGATCGCCAACGAATCATTGCAGTGGATGGTGTCGGGCGCAAGAGATGCCGGGTTGGTTGTGGATGGGGCGGCCTTGGCACAGGCGATTGCCAGCCGATCGAATCAACTGATCTATCATGACGAACTGGAGGGGAATCCGCTTTGGACGCAATTGAATCATGCGGCTGGATATCTTGGAAAGTTCTTCAGAAGGGTCAAGGAACGCGATTTTCTGCATCCCTCGGTTAGCCTGTTTTCCGCCGATGCCCCGAAGGATCGGCCGCCTCTTCCCGATACATGTGTCGCTTGGGATGGTCGGACGAATAATCGCGGAATGGGGATCGTTTAGCGAATAGCCGTCGCGAACCAGGCCCTTGAGGACAAAATCGACAGAACAGGAGAATCCATGATGAGCAAAGAGAAGAAACCGACAGTTGCCATTTGCTACGATTTTGACGGAACGCTATCTCCGCTTTATATGCAGGAGTACGGCTTCTTCCTGGGGCTGCCCAAGAAAGAGAGGGAAGGCTTTTGGAACCGCTCAAATGCCACGGCAAAAGCTAATGGGGCTGATCCGATTCTTCAGTATATGAAGCTAATGGTGGATGAGACAAAAGCATATACGGGAACGGCAAGGGCAACGAGAGAGGCCTTCAGGGATTACGGGAAAAATGTTCAATTCTTCAAGGGGGTTGAGAAGTGGTTCAAGCGAATTAAAAAATATGCCAAGGCAAAAGGCGTGATAGTCGAGCACTACATCATATCATCAGGACTCAAGGAGATGGTCGAGGGCACATCTATCGGAAAATTTTTCAAACAGATATACGCCTGCTCGTTCATCTATGAGAATGGAATCGCTTCATGGCCAGCCCAGGTCGTGAACTTTACGACTAAAACGCAGTACCTCTTTCGAATCAACAAGGGCGAGGAAGATATATCGAGTTCGGAGGTGGTTAACTCTTTCATTGAGCAGGAAAAGCGTCCTGTTCCGTTCCACAATATGATTTACATTGGAGATGGTGAAACTGATGTTCCGTGTATGCGTGTTGTCAAGGCACAGGGCGGACACTCCATTGCCGTGTATAACCCGCGTAAAAAGAGATCCAAGGAAATTGCTGAGAAGTTGTACGCCGAGGGGCGCGTAAATTACGTGATTCAGGCAGATTACTCGGAAGGTCGTCTGTTGGATCGTGTCATTAAGTCAATCATTGATAAGCTCGCTGCGCAATCAAGATTGGATTGTGTTTCTCTGAAGGCAATCCCTCAAGCAAACAATGAGCCTGAGATGCCTAAAGATAAAGGTGTGACTTGTGATGACGTGCAGGGTCATACTGAGCATGTAGACGCATTGCCAACGAGCCAGGGCGAGTCATCAGTGTTGAAACGGGATTGATATGACGGTTCAAGATCATAAGCCAAATCTGAAGCCTGCGCGCTATTTCGTGTGCCTGTTTGACGCTTTGGGCACACGTGAGCGATTGTTTGCAGGAATTGATGTAAATAATCCATGTGTTGATCCTGAGAAACTCGCCGAGATATCACGACATGCACTTGCTACGCATGAATTCCTGGCGGGGATCTCAGCTGAGATAGAATTGGTTAAACAGGCTCCTTTGGAACATATGGACCGCCTTTGTCATGGAATACCGCTCCCAGATAAGCTAAGAGAAGACTATCGGGAGGATGTGCTCTCTTTGTCATGTGGCTTTCAGCAGTTTTCGGACACAACATTGTTCTATGTTCGAGATTCTCGTGATGACGGCCGGATTGGTCTATTCCCGTCAATCTTATTTCAACATCTTTTGCTTTCGCTTTCTCTTTCGTTGATTCGGGTGATGGCACAGGGATGTTTCTTCCGCGGGTCTCTTGTATACGGCACCGGCTGGGAGCTTGATGAGAATGTTTTGTTTGGTCCTGTTGTTCAGGAGGCCTACCGAATTGAGGAACAGGAGGCAAGATGGCCAAGGATTCTAATCTCAACGGAGATGAAGGCGCAATTACAACATATGGCGCGTGGTGTATCGTCAAATGCGTGTCCAGCCAAGATGATCTGCCTTGATCCGGATGGAATGCTGTCTCTGGATTATTGGAGTGTCGGTGCAGTCGAGAACTACTTACAGGTCATTAGCGCGGAGGAGTTGTTGCGCCTTGCCGAAGCAGGATATAATCACGCGGTGAAGCAGCAACAGCATTTTTCGAAGGCGATGCGCGCAGATGATTCTGCCGGGAGGTTGTTTCTGCGGTACGGGGCTTTGCTTTCGTATCTAGATGATCGAATGATTGCAAGAGGGCTGTTTAAGCCTGTGAGGAATGAGGTGGACAAATGAGCGAGAACAAGAATTTCTTTCGTGCGTCGGCTGAGAACTTCAAGAAGATCCCCGGCTCGCCGGTGGCGTATTGGCTTAAGGGGCAAGATCTCTTTTTAAGAACAAAAGTTGGTGATTTGTACATTTCGGGTGGTAGAAATAAGACTCACGGGAACGAGCTGTATTTGCGTAATTGGTGGGAGCCCTCATTCAAGAGTACGCGTTGGATGGTATATGCGAATGGAGGGGAATTCCGTAAATACTTCGGTAATGAAATAGATGTAGTGGATTGGTCAGATGAGGCGCGATCCAGTTATGAATCCCATGGCGGGCTGGTGAATAAGAAATTCTGGGGGCATCAAGGGATTTGCTGGTCTTTGATTACATCGGCGTCAACAAGTTTTAGAATAAAGTCGGCATATGCTCAGTATAGTTCAGGTTCTCCGACACTGTTTGACGAACATTTAGATTTCTCATTTGAAACCCTGGCATATTTGAATTCACCAATTGTTCGATATTTCTTGAAAGCGCTAAATCCGACAATCAATACGACATTTAATGATGTTGCTACGTTGCCATATGCCCCGAAACGGCAAACTGATATAAGTGATAGGGTTTATACTTTGGTATCTTTGTCTCGCAAGGATTGGGATGCTTATGAGAGATCTCGAAATTTTACCGTGAATCCGTTGGTGGCGGCGCGGAATGTTAGTGGAGCGTCAGATGAATCGGAGTTTCAACTCTCGGCGTTGTATGCGGCGGTTCGGGAGAAGTGGGCGAAGGACTGCGAGGAGATGCGGCGGCTGGAGACGGAGAACAACCGGATCTTCATTGAAGCGTATGGCTTGCAGGACGAGCTGACGCCGGAGGTGCCGTGGCACGAGATCACGCTCACGTGCAACCCGTGGTACAGGTATGGTGTAAAAGTGGATAGTGGACAGTGTGCAGTGGGAAGTGCTGCTTCTGACCACTGTACACTGCCCACTGACAACTTGCTCGAAGAGCGGCTGAAAGGTGACACTGTCAAGGAGCTGATCAGCTACGCGGTCGGCTGCATGATGGGGCGGTATTCGCTGGAGAAGCCGGGGTTGATTCTGGCCGATCAGGGCGCTCAGATTAGTGATCAGTGGATAGTGGTTAGTGGTCAGTTGGTCTTAAGAGGAAAGGTGGCAGAGTGTGTCCGTAAAGAGTTACAGAGAATTGATTGTTTGGCAGAAGGCGATGGATCTTGTGGACGAAGTGTATCGACTGGTGAAACAGCTCCCGATGGAGGAACGGTTTGCATTGTCGGATCAGCTTCGTCGGGCGGTGGTTTCAATTCCGTCGAATGTCGCAGAGGGGCAGGGGCGGAATACGACGCGGGACTTCATGAACTTTCTGACAATGGCACGAGGGTCGTGCTTCGAGACGGAAACACAATTGTTGATTTGTGTTCGGCAGAAGTACTTGACGCAATCGCAAGTGGATCCGGCGCTGAACTTGTGCGGCGAGGTTGGAAGGATGCTGAACGCATTGATTGGAAAACTGTCCACTCTTCACTAACCACTAGCCACTTCTCCCCGGACGAGGATGGCATCATCCCGATTCTCGACAACGACTGGTTCGCCGATGACATTGTCACGCGGCTCCGGGAGTTCATCAAGGTGGCGTTTGGCGAGGTACACTTCTTCGAGAACATGGCGTGGATCGAGGAGGCGTTGGGGAAGAATCTTCGGGACTACTTCACCAAGGACTTCTACAAGGATCACCTGCAGCGGTACCAGAACCGTCCGATCTACTGGTTGTTCCAAAGCCCCAAGGGGGCGTTCCGTGCGCTTGTTTATATGCACCGCTATAAACCGGATATGGTTGGTGGTGTGCTCGGGTATCTCCGCAGTCTGCAGACGAAGGTCGAGAACCAGCTCGGGGTTGCAATGCAGATCGCTTCGGACGAGTCGAAGTCGAATTCGGAACGTGTCCGGGCCAACAAGGACGTCGTCAAATTCTCGAAGGCGAAGAAGGAGCTGGACGAGTACGAGAAGAACGTTCTCTATCCGCTCTCGACCGAACGTATCGAGATCGATCTCGATGACGGCGTGAAAGTGAACTACGCCAAGTTCGCCTCGGCGTTGGCCAAGGTCAAGGCTCTTGAGGCTAAGGGGGAATGATATGGCAACAACGGAATACCTTGATCAAGAGCGCGTGAAGCTTTGGGGTGAACTTGAATCTCTCAAGAAGGCCCTTGAAGATGCTGTTGCCAGTCTACAGAAATCGGACAAGGCTACTGCTGATGCACTGGTGCAGAAAGTCACCGAGCTGAATGCGAAGATTGGAGAGGTCAGAAACATTGCCGAGGCGAAAACGCCGGAAGATGTGATGACCGCTCGTCGTGCGGCGAACGATGCAGTCCTAATCAAAGAGGGACTTGAGAGGACGGCGGGAGAGGTTTCCGATCTTAAGGGCGAACTTGCGTCGGCTCGGAAGTCGGTTAAGGTCATAAAAGGTCGAGAAGAGTCGGCTGTTAAGGCGGGCGAGGCGATTGATTCTCATAAGGCATCGATTGACGTGGCGGCTGGCGAGGCAAAGACATTCTCCGAGACGCTTCAGCAACGCAGGGCGTCTGTGGATGAACGTATCTCGGCTATCGAGTCCGCCGCAAATGCTGCGTCAACTCATGCGCAGGAGATCTCGAACCTCAAGGCCAAGTCGAGCGACGCTTTTTCCGAGCTGAATTCCGACAAGGAAAAAATCGAGAAGCTCAAGAATGACCTTGATGAACTTCATGGGAAATTCCAAGAACAAGTGAAGGAATCGGCTGACACCTTTCAGAAGATTCATTCAGAACAAATTGAGAAGTATGGTAATTTCTTTGCTGAATGCCAGAAGCGTATCGATGAACTTGCTGTTAAGATTGAGGGACTGCTTCCGGGGGCTGCGTCTGTCGGACTGGCTAAAGCATTTGATGAGCGCAAGACGGCTGTACAGAAGAACAAATGGGTTTGGTCCTTGCTTTTGATAGCCTCTGCCGGTGCAATTGCGATTTTTGGATGGTGGTCATTGGCAAATTTGAATACGGCAGGTGGTGCTTCGTCAATACCGCTGAGGCTTGTTATTATCGCTGCGTTTGTCATTCTGGAGGAGTTTGCGCGGAGGAACTATAACATATCCACAAGACTTGCGGAGGCTTATGCCTACAAGGAGGCGATTGCAAAGTCTTACCTCGGATTTAAGAAAGAACTTGACGGTACGAGTTTGCCCCGCAAGGGCGAGCAGGAAGGTGCGGAGTCCGTGTCAGTCCTTGCCGAGACATTCCTCGAAAAGCTTGGTGATGAACCTGGAAAGCGAGTGTTCGAAAAGGAGAAGCGTGCAATCTTGCCGCTTCAAGTTCTGTCGCAGATACATGGAGAAAGCGCGGGAAGCGAGGGCAATGCACTTGATCCTTCAAAAGTAGCGGAAAGCTTGACTCCAATCTTTACACGTGTCACATGGCCCCTGGTTGCCCTGGTGCTAATTGTTGCGATTGCAGGATGCTTTGTCGCGAGTCTGTTGATTAAATAAGGATCTTGAATTATGAATATAGCTGTTAATGAAGCTCTGACTCGGGCATTCGCGCAGAAGCGGATCGTCTTCTGGTACGATGACGGCGGAAAGTGCCGGGCGGAATACGAAGAGGTGTCGCTTGACGGCGTGAACAAGCTGGAGATCGCCGGGAACGAATTCGGCATCAAGTACCAGATCCTTGTCGCCAAGCCCAATGAGAAGTTTCTTGTCTATTCCGCAAAGGCGCGGCCTGATGCGGGGAGCGACTGGCTCTACGATCTGTACTTGGCCGGGGGAACCTTCAGCACGGATCCGGTCTCGATGACGATCAGCGAGATGGGATTCCGTGACGACGACCGGACGCGGGCTTTCATCCAGTCCGTCAATCCTGCGTTATTCAAGTCCGAGACGCGCAAGCGCGACGTGCGTGTGTTGGCGGATGCCGTCGGTGGGGCGAACACGCTGACGGTCGATGATCTCGTCCTGGTGCTGGTGGCCGTGCTGTGCAAGGTGAAAGATCATGCCCGTGTCGACTATGTGCTAGCGGCTCTCTTGAAGGAGCTGGCGGAGGACAAGACGGACAAGCTCGACGAGATCGCCAAGTTCGGTTTGGAGAAGGACTTCTGGCGTGTCGTAATGCTGAATTATGGCTACCAGGCCGCCACGCCGTCCGTGGTCGATTTCGCCAATCAGCTTTTCCACGATGCGTTTGCGGTTCCGATTCTTCATGAGCGTCCTGTGCTCAACCATGTGGCGTTGTCGTTCTTCAACGACTGGAAGAACAGTTCCAAGTTCAAGAAGGACTTCCTGAGACTTGCCGATGCCCAGGCGGAGAAGGTTCATGTCGCTGCGCAGCTCGAAGCGGTGGACAATGCCGCTTTTGGTGCGCTCGACATCTATCGAGAGATTGACGAGAAGATCCTGAATTCCCTCCTGGCGGAGGTCGAGCGGGGGACGGCTCGGGTCGATGATGTCGCCAAGCTCATCGGCCTGCGCAAGGATGGTTGCCGCTTCGAGGAGTTTAAGAACGCTTATCAGGCACTTGAGGCCGCAACACGTTTCTTTGCCGCGTTGGCGACGACTGACCTGACATCGGTCGATGCCGCAGATGCGATCACCAAGTATTCCAAGACGTGGTTTGTCATCGACCAGCAGTACCGTCTGTTCATTGAGAACTATCTTGCGGCGAAGAAGGCCGACCCGAATGCGGTCGATGTGTTCGCTTCGCTTAAAAACAAGGTCGACGGATACTACGTCAACAACTATCTGGATCCGCAGTCCCGGAATTTCCAGAACCATGTCAACGCCCTTGCGGAATGGAAGGTCGAGGGTGTCAAGTCGCAGCTCAACTTCTGGAAGGATCGCGTTTCGATGGCCGGGGTGAGCGTGTGCGTGATCGTGTCGGATGGCCTTCGGTACGAGATTGCCGCCGAGCTGGCGCAGCGTATCGAGGCGACACATCGGTATTCCGCGAAGATCGAACCGATGCTGGGTGCGTTGCCGAGCTACACGCAACTTGGCATGGCCGCGCTTCTGCCGCATGGCGTTCTTGATATGGCCGGTACGGATACGGGCAGTCCGACCGAATGGGTGCTGTCCGACGGGAAGTCGACCAAGGGCATCGAGGCCCGCAAGGCTCTGTTGGCCGAGGCGAATCCCCAGGGCAATGCGATTGCCTACAAGGATCTCATGGCGATGACCAAGACGGAATGTCGTGCCTTCCAGAGTTCCGCCTCCGTGCTGTACGTCTACCACAATCTCATTGACGCGCGAGGCGACAAGCGTGAGACGGAGGACGAGACGGCACAGGCGTGTCGCGAAGCCGTCGACGAAATCCTCAAGGTGATTGCGAAGATCGGCGGCGACTATCGCGTCAACAAGTTCATCGTCACGTCCGATCATGGCTTCCTCTATCAGGATCGGGAGCTTGGCCCCGAACAGTACGTGGCGGACGAGGAGGCGATCTATCGTGCGCAGGTTACGAAGAACCGCTTTGTCATCGGTTACCCGCTGGTAGAGTCTTCTGTGCTGATGAACTTCCGGACGCAGGATCTTGGACTCGATGTTGGAGCTGATGTACGCATTGCCAAGGGTGTGATGCGGATCCGCAAGGCCGGGAGCGGGGTGAAGTTCGTTCATGGCGGCGCGTCGCTTCAGGAGATCGTTCTTCCTGTCGTCGAAATCCAGCACGTTCGCAACCGCGACGAGGATGTCGTGCCGGTCGAGGCTGAGATTTTGGTCGATGGCGCGGGGCGGATTACGACGAATCGGTTCTCGGTGTCCGTCTATCAGACCGCGCCTGTCGGCGAGGAGTTCTCGCGTCGGAAAGTTCGCCTTTCGCTCCATGCGACGGACGGAAAGCCGCTCTCGGATGCGGTGGAGATGATGCTCGATTCCGAGGCTGCTGCCGTGCCGGATCGTACGAAGTCCGCGACGCTGACGCTCAATCCAGCCGCGAACGCCCTGCGTGCGGGGAGTGTCGAGCTGTGGATGGAAACGGGCAAGGAACGCGCGGGCGGACGGACCGACTATGACACCTATAAGGTCAAGCCGATGACGTTGCGTCTCGCGGTTCAGAATTTCTTTGATTGATGTGAGGAGTTGCCGAGATGGAAAAGACCGAACTCGATAAGAAGATCAACGACATATTCCCCGGGCTTGTCGTCCGCAAGGATCTCGTCAAGTCGATCCGCAGCAACGCGCCCGTGCCGGGGTACGTCCTCGAATACCTCTTGGGGATGTACTGCGCGACGGATGACGAGGCGACGATTGCCGATGGCATCGAGCAGGTTCGTGAAATCCTGCGCGTCCATTATGTCAACCGCAACGAGGCCGAGCTGATCAAGTCAAAGATCAAGGAGAAAGGCCATCACAAGATCATCGATTGTGTGAGCGTTGAATTGAACGCGCAGGGCGGAATCTACGAGATGTCGTTTCAGAATCTTGGCATCAAGAAGGTTCCGGTGGATGTGCAGACCGTCAAGAACAACAAGAAACTGCTTGTTGGCGGTGTCTGGTGCATGATCGATGTCCAGTATGACATCGTCGAGGAAAAGGGCGTGAGCCCGTGGAGCATCCGCTCTCTGAAGGCGATTCAGATGAGCGGGTTTGACAAGGAATCCTATCTTGCCTCTCGGGAGAAGATGTCGTCCGATGAATGGGTCGATTCACTCCTTCAGACGATTGGTTTCAATCCCGAGAAATTCGGGCGTCGGCACAAGCTTTTCCAGCTCCTGCGCCTTGTTCCGTTTGTCGAGCGGAACTATAACCTCATGGAGCTTGGCCCCAAGGGTACGGGCAAGTCGCACATCTATTCGCAATGCTCGCCTCACGGGATGCTCCTGTCGGGTGGCGAAGTCTCGCTTGCAAAGCTCTTCGTCAACAATGCGTCGGGAAAGATTGGACTTGTCGGCTATTGGGACTGCATTGCGTTTGACGAGTTCGCCGGGCGCGACAAGAAGCCGGAGAAGAAGCTCGTGGACGTCATGAAGAACTACATGGCGAACCACTCGTTCTCCCGTGGTGTGGGGACGATGGATGCGGAGGCCTCCTTTGCCCTCGTCGGCAACACGGCGCACAATGTTCCGTATATGCTCAAGAACACGCATCTTTTCGATGCGCTGCCGGATGCCTATCTCGATTCCGCCTTCCTGGATCGCATCCACAACTATCTGCCGGGCTGGGAGGTGTACATTACGCGCGGTGAATTGTTCACCTCGGGTTATGGTCTCATCGTGGACTACCTGTCCGAGGCTCTCCATGTGATGCGTGAGATGGACTTCACAGGACTCTTCCAGAAATACTTCCGAATCTCGCCGAATCTTTCCGAGCGTGACAAGGAAGGTGTCCGCAAAACCTTTTCGGGCCTCATGAAGGTTATGTATCCTTCTGGCGTAGCCACCAAGGAGGAAATGCGCGAGTTGCTTCTCTTCGTCATGGAGGGGCGGAAGCGCGTCAAGGACAACCTCATGCGGATCGACTCCACCTACGATCCAGTCGACTTCTGGTTTGAGGATGTTGAGTCCGGCGAGAAGACGTATGTGCAGACGCTGGAGGAGAAGGAGTACCCGGACATCTACTGGTCCGTGCGGAGTGCTGAGTGCAGAGTGCGGAGTGAAAACGACTCCGATTCGTCCGAAGCTTCGCTCACGCTTCGCCAGGAATCTGGATCACGAAACGTTTGTGAAGCGTCGGATAAATCGGAGTTAAGCACTGATTCATGCGTTAATCTCGTAAAACCTGTCGAACATGATTCATGGGCGCGGGAAGGATGCATTACAGTTAGCGAGAACCAGACGGGCATTGATTACGAGAAGCTCTTCGCGAAGCATCTGAAAGGTGCGAAGGAGATCCTCATTGTCGATCCGTTCATCCGCAAGTTCCATCAGGCCAGAAACATGATGGATCTTCTCAGCGTGGTGCTGAAGAACAAGGCGCGGGAGGACGAGGTGGTGGTGAAGCTGCGCACGGCCAAGGACGAGATCGACCATGCGGCGCAGGAGAAGTACCTGGAGCAGATCGCCGAGGCATACGCGCCGGAAGGGCTGACCTTCACTTGGGAGTATCTCGACAACCTTCATGATCGTTGGATCGACACGGACACCGGCTGGCACATCATCATGGGACGCGGGCTGGATATCTTCCAGCAGTTCGACGGGCGCAATGCCTTCAGCATTCAGAACGTCGTCCCATCCCGCCGTCAGTGCAAGGCGTTTTCGGTGACCTATGTGAAGCAGTAAAGATCCGTATCTCGGAATGTTACCATGAGCCAGATTATAAGACACTACCAAACGAGTTTTGTCGTTGACAACGATAAGCAGACCGCTGCCAACAAGCTTTATCAGGCGCAGCGCGTCATAGGTGAATGGGTCAAGGATCACGAGCGGAGACGATTCGCTCGACTTAAACGCGACAAGACTTCGTCTTTTCTTATTGATGGGAATTTCACGCATCGTGCGTACTACAAGTCGAAATTCTCTTGGTGCAAGACAGATTATTGCCTTGATGAGGATTCTACGGCTTGGGCTATTCAGTACACACATCGTGATAACGATGTTAGGGATGTGTTCTGGGTTTCCGACATTGGTCTACGAGCTTTTAATGAGAGTGGTCGTCTGGTTGTCAATGTGCAGATCAGCTACAAGGTCTCGACCGAACACGCGCTTACAGGTGAACCTTATGAGCCAAGCGTATCAATCCCTGGGTGTGTTGAGGCGTTGCTGGAGAGATTTAAGGGGTGCCGATTCTTCTCGGGTGAGCAGGATGTGACTGAAGGTATCGGTCGGGCTATCACGATTAATGATGTCGACCAGGCGTCACGAATCATCTCCTATGTTGAATCGGAAGATCGTAAGTTGGCTGTCGTGTTTTTACATGGAGAGACGAAGGATACCCACGAAGAGGCCGATTACCTGTCGAAGAATCTATTTGGCAAAGCCCTTGTCTATATCGTACCTTACAAGGTCGAGATCAAGAAAGTCCTCGCTCGCTTTCGTCTTGAGTTCAACGAATGTCTTTTTGTTCCCAACTTCCGTGTTCACAAGGATCTTGGAAGAAAATTAAGGTACTTTGTGACGAACCAGAAGGCTCTTGAAAAAACACATCAAATCCTGCTGCATAGCTGGCTTGGCTATCATCCAATCAATGAACGAGGCGCTGTCTCTGATGTTGAAAATGTGCAGCTCCTGATTCGGCGTCGGAAGTTCTTTAAGCTCGCAGAGCTTATTCAGAAATCCGTCCCGGCGGCTGAATATGAAAAGGTGAAGACTCAACTGAAAGATATGTCAGGCCTGTTTGAGCTGTCGGAGGCTGAGAAGAAAGAACTTGAGGAGAAGGCCGGACAACTCGAAGACCGCGTTGGAGAACTTGAGATTCAAAATCTTGACCTTCAAATCAAGAAAGATGAACTCGAGGACAAACACGCGGCAGAAGTCTATAACATCAAAGCGACGCAGGAGTCGCTTATGCGAAAATCAGCGGAAAACGAATGTGTGTTGCCGAGGGAATATCCCGGGTCGTTTGCCGCGTTGAAGGCGTTTGCGCCTTTCTATAAGCATCTTGCGTTCGCCGAAAAAGCATGGGACCCTGCGCTTGCTTATCGCAACTTCAAAGATTTTGAGATAGCATGGAAGATGCTTCATGACCTCGATCAAAAGCTCTGGGAGATTGTGTTTGTGAAGCGCGGCGATATTGAGCATGAGTTTGAGTCTTCGACAGTGTTTGAGTACGCTAAGGGTGAAGGTGCGAAGACGACAAACAATGCTCGACTTGTGCAAATGCGGAGGTTTGAATTCGAGGGCAAACAATATGAAATGTGGCCGCACTTGAAGTATGGGAATAAGCCCGGAAAGCAATTGCGAATCCACTTTGCCTTTGACAATGACCGACAGCGGATTATCGTTGGCTATATCGGTGAACATATGGACAACGCAACCACGCGGACGATGCATTAAGAGTGGAGGTCGAAATGATCGGTGACGATGACAAGAAGGAAGAAAATCCGTCGAAGCTTCATTGGTGGG
>JAEDMC010000013.1 GCA_016303225.1 Kiritimatiellia bacterium | reverse complement strand
CCGACAAGCCCGGCACGGTTCTTCTTGTGAAGTGATTTTGCTATAATACCCCCATGAAGCGTAAAAGCATGTTGTTGGCAGCGACTGGACTGGTCGCCCTGGAGTGTGTGTGTGCGACGGGCGTCGATTTGGAGGCGCAGAACGAGGCGGCCGTCCTGAGGGACATGCGCCGCGACGTGAAGGTGCTGAAGATGAAGGTCGGGTATCCGGGGAAGTTCCTCGAGGTGCCGGACTCTGTCGTCGCGAAGCGTATGCAGAAGTACGTGCGGCGCACGGTGCCGTTCGTGCGCGTCAAGGATCTCTACGACCTCGGGCAGGAGACGGTCGGCTACATCGAGGCGGAAAGCGTCGTGATGCCGCAGCTCTTTGTCGGCGAGTCGGCCGCCGAGGCGCTGAACGACAAGGTCGAGGACTTCGAACAGTCGACGGAGATGAAGGAAGTCCGCAAGGGCGTCTGGCGCAACGAACGTCCTCTCGCGCTCCGCTACTTCCGCTTTGCGGGCAAGGAGCCGACGAAGATCACCTTTACCGAGGAGATCGCCGACGTCACGGACAAGCTCGGCTTCACGGGCGAGACGCCGCGCGAGCAGGCGATATACGACGCCGCGCTCCGCACGCTTCGTCTCTGCATGCGCGAGTTCCTGCTGGACGGCGTCAAGCGCGACCGTCTGCCGTGGGCGGGCGACCTCTCCGTTTCGCTCCTCGCGAACGCGCATTCGTTCCGCGATCCCGAGATCGTCAAGCGCACGCTGAAGGTGCTGGATTCGGCCGGCTGGGAGCAGGGCGACATCAACGGCATCGTCGACTATTCGCTCTGGTGGATCATCTCGCAGGAGCTCTTCCAACGCCATTTCGGCGACAGGGCCTTTCTGGCGAAGCACTATCCGCGCATCGCCGGACGCCTCGAGTCGTTTGCTGCGCGCGCGAACGCCGAGGGCCTCCTGACGGACGACGGGGCCGAGGGCTCTCAGGTCTGGCTCTTCATTGACTGGACGCCGGACGCCAAGTCGACGACGGCATTGAACGCCATCTACTACGGTGCGCTGAAGGCCGGCGCTGAGCTCGCGGGCATCCAGTGCCAGTGGGAGGACGCCGACCGCTGGCAGAAGCGCGCCGAGCAGGTGAAGAAGGCTCTGCACGAGAAGGCGTGGGATGCCCAGAGGGGACTCTTCCGCTTTGACGTCCGCGACCCGAAGGCCGGACACTTCACGCGTCACCCGAACGTCTACGCCGCCTACTTTGGTGTCGCCGAGGGCGAGGAGCTCGAGTCCATCGGCCGCGCGCTTGCCGCCGACGAACTGCCAGCCGTCGGTACGCCCTACGCCTACGCCTATCAGGCGATGGCCCTCCTGAAGTGCGGGCGCCGCGCGGACGCGCGCAAGCTCGTCGAGAAGATCTGGGGCGGCATGCTGGACCTCGGTGCGACGACGTTCTGGGAAGGGTACAATCCCGCCTACAGGGGCAGGCAGCACTGGGAGTTCTACGAGCGTCCGTTTGCGAACAGCCTCTGCCACGCCTGGAGCTCGGCGCCGGTGTTCCTGCTGCGGATGCTGAAGGGGAACGAGGACTGGGAGAATCCCGCGGTCAATTCCCACAACCGTCTGCCGCCGCGCACGTATTCGATGCCGCTTGCGTCCGAGGCGGACGCGCTCACCGACGCGCTGGAGCCGGAGACGCCCTACAAGAAGTCCCTGAACGGAACCTGGAAGCTCTCCTGGGCTGGCAATCCCGATCTGCGCGTCAGGGACTTCTGGAAGTCTGACTTCGACGACTCGAACTGGTTCGACATCGAAGTGCCGAGCTGTGTCGAGATGCACGGCTTCGGATCGCCGGGCTACACGAACGTCCGGTATCCGTTCAAGCTCGACTGGCCGAAGATTCTTGACCGTCAGAGCGGCAAGGCCGACTACAACCCCGTCTCGTCCTATCGCACGACCTTCACCGTTCCCGAAGCGTGGAAGGGCCGGCGCGTGATCCTGCGCTTCGACGGCGTCTACTCCGCCTACAACGTCTGGGTCAACGGACAGAAGGTCGGCTACGCCGAAGACTCCAAGCTGCCGTCGGAGTTTGACATCACCTCCTACCTCAACACCTCAAACACCTCAAACCTTCTCTGCGTGGAAGTGTTTCGCTGGTGTGACGGGAGCTATCTCGAAGACCAGGACATGACGCGGTTCTCCGGCATCTTCCGCGACGTCACCTTGTGGTCCATGCCGAAGGACGGCATCTGGGATTTCGCCGTTCGCACCACGCCTTGCGGCGGGTACGAACGATGGAAGGTCGAGGTTGTAGGTGTAGAGGGGGCGTCCGTCTTTCTCTATGACGCGGCCAAGAAGAAGGCCTGCGTTCTTGATCCTACACCTCACGGCTACACCTCCACGCTCGCGGCGCGAGCGTGGTCCGCCGAAGACCCCTATCTCTACACGCTCGTCGTGAAGAAGGGCGATGACATCCGCATGCGGCGGATCGGCTTCAAGGAACAGCGGATCGACGGCCACACGTTCCTGGTAAACGGACAGAAGATCAAGTTCAAGGGCGTGAACCGTCACGAGACGAATCCGTCACGCGGACGCTCGGTGACGCTGAACGACATGGTCAGCGACATCACGCTGATGAAGCAGTTTAACATCAACACCGTGCGCACCTCGCACTATCCCGACCATCATCTTTGGTATGACCTCTGCGACCGCTACGGCATCTACGTCGTCGCCGAGGCGAATGTCGAGGGACATGAGCCGGCCTATGGCGAGAAGGGACTCGGACGCTTCAAGGAGTGGAACGACACGATCGTCGAACGCAACGAGCGGCATGTGAAGTTCTACCGCAACCATCCGTCCGTCACGATGTGGTCGCTCGGCAATGAGACGGGACACGGCGTCTGCTTCTCGAACGCCGCAGCCGCGGTGCGCGCGGCCGATCCGACGCGTCCCGTCCACTGGGAGCGCGGTAACGACGTCGCGGATGTGGACAGCTGCATGTATCCGAAGGTCGAGTGGCTGGAGGCGCGCGGCGCGAGCGGCGACCTCCCGCCGGAACCGGGCAAGGGCATCGACTACTGGGGCACGAAGATGACGCAGGGCAAGTGCTTCTTCCTCTGTGAGTACGCCCACGCGATGGGGAATGCGATCGGCAACTTCCAGGAGTATTGGGACGTCTTCTACCGGCACGATTCGCTCTGTGGCGGCTGCATCTGGGACTGGGTCGACCAGGCGCTCTGGAAGGACGGAAAGTTCCTCTCCTACGGCGGTGACTTTGACGAACAGCCGAATGACGGTCCGTTCAACTGCAACGGCGTGATCGACCCCGAGCGCCACGTGACGGCGAAGCTCGTCGAGGTCGGGCACGTCCACCGCAACCTGGTCGTGACGAAGGCTGATGCGACCGAAGGCAATGGCTTTGCGACGGTCTTTGAGCTCTGGAACCGCTTCTCCTTCACGAAGGCGGATGCGTTTCTCGGCACTTGGAAGCTTCTCGAAAACGGACGGATTGTCAAGAACGGCGCATTCGAACCGCCGGCCCTGGCGCCGCTTTCGCGTTGCCGGTTCACGGTGCCGGGTCTCGCCGAGGCGCTCGCGAAGACGACGCAGGGCGCGGAGATCCTCATCGACTTCGAATTCGTCACCCGGGAGGACTGCCTGTGGGCGAAGAAGGGCTGGTCGGTCGCGCGCGACCAGGTGCGGCTCGCCGGAACGTGGTGGAAATGTGGGAATGTGGGAATATGGGGATGTGGGAGTGCGGAAGAGGGGAAATGCGAGAAGGTGAAGATTGAAGAGAACGAGAAGGGCGTTCAGATGGTGTGCCGCGGGACGACGGCGGTGTTCTGCAAGAAGACAGGGACGCTCTGCGAGCTGAAGATGTCCGGCCGGACGATTCTGAAGGGCGACGAGGCGGGGCCGCGTCTCACCTGTGCGCGGGCGTTCGTCGACAACGACGCCTGGCTGCGGGACAACTTCTACGCGTCGGGCCTGACGCAGCTTCGGCATCATGCGCGTCCGCTCGTGGTGGAGGGCAACAAGGTGAAGACCGTCGTCGAAGTGACGGGTTCGAAGTCCGCCGGCTTTACGCACGAGGCGACGTGGTGGCTGGACGGCAGCGACGGGTCGCTTTGCGTCAGCAATGCCGTGACGCCTCACGGTTCGATGCCGTGGTCGCTGCCGCGTCTCGGACTTTCGCTTCGGCTGGATGGTGCGCTCGACCAGGTGACGTATTACGGACGCGGTCCGCGCGAGAACTACGTCGACCGGCTGACGGGCTCGTTCCTCGGCCTTTACGCGTCGTCCGTCAAGGACCTCGCCGAGGCGTATGTGCGGCCGCAGGACAACGGTTACCGCTGTGATGTCCGCTGGGTGCGCTTTGCGGACAAGGACGGCCGCGGCGTCACCTGCTCGGCGAGCGAGCCGCTCTTCGTGCAGGCGCTCAAGTGCGACTGGGAAGGACTTGAGTTTGCGCGGCACCGCAACGGACAGCAGCGTTTCCGCGCGCCGGTGCCGGTGGAGGACGAGACGTATCTCAACCTGGACGTCCGACAGCTCGGCCTGGGCGGCGCGTCGTGCGGACCGAACCCGATGGCGAAGTATGTCTTCCCGATCGAGCCGACGGTCTGGACGCTCCGCCTGAAACCGGACGATTTATGATATAATCACCACCATGAATGTTTCACGCAGGTGGTTTATTGGCGGAGCGGCGTCTCTGGGCGCGTTTCAGGGGTGTCGTTTCATCGAGAGTCCGTTCGGTCGCAGTGGCGTTGCACGGCTCAAGTTCGGCGTGGTGTCCGACATCCACATCATCGCGGAGAACACGGACCGCACGGGGCAGGGCAACACGCGTACGCTGAAGCGGACATTCAAGTGGTTTGACGCCCAGGGCGCGGACGGCGTGATCATCGCCGGCGACATGGCCGACGCGGGGCTCATCTCGCAGCTCCAGTGCGTCGCCGACGCGTGGAACGCCGTCTTCCCCGGCAACCGCTCGCGGCTGGACGGGCGCCCCGTCGAGAAGCTCTTCATCTACGGCAACCACGACTGGGAGGGCTTCAACTACGGTTACAACATCTTCGATGTGCCGTCGGGCGAGCTGCCGGCGGACATGATCCGCAACGTCGGCATGAAGAAGGTGTGGGAGGAGGTTTTCGAAGAGGAGTATGCCCCGATCTACAAAAAGGAAATCAAGGGCTATTCCTTCATCGGCGCGCACTGGGACGGCGCGAACGGCTCCGGCTGGGGGAACGCGCCCGACCTTGCGCCGTTCTTCGCCGCGCATGGCAAGGAGCTCGATCCGGCGCTGCCGTTCTTCTACTTCCAGCATCCGCACCCGAAGGACACGTGCTACGGCAGCTGGGCGTGGGGACACGACGACGGACGTTCGACCAAGGTGCTTTCAGGCTACTCGAACGCGATTGCGTTTTCCGGCCACTCGCATTACTCGCTCCTTGACGAGCGCACGCTCTGGCAGGGCGCATTCACCTCGATCGGCACGGGCTCGCTGCGCTATGCGGGCGAACCATACGACGAGTTCGGGTCTGACGGAGGTTTCGAGAACACCGGCGGTCCGGCGAAGAACCGTGCGGGCAAGGTGGGCAAGCTCATGGCGCGCACGAAGAACGGCGAGGCGCGCAACGGCATGCTCTTCTCGGTCTACGACGACCACATCACCGTCACCCGCCGCGACTTCATGTGGGATCTGGACCTTGGCCCCGACTGGGTGATGCCGCTTCCGGTCGCGGAGTCGAAGCCGTTTGCCTTTGCCGAGCACGCGAAGAGGTTTGCGGCGCCCGAGTTTGCAGCAGGCTCGTCCGTCAAGGTCGAGCGTACGAAGCACAAGCTCGGCAAGAAGGGCGACAAGGACGCGAAGGAAATCGACGTTTTCAAGCTGACGGTCCCGACGGCGGTGCAGACCTTTGCGAACCGCGCCTTTCGCTATGACGTCACTGTCGAGGCGAAGGACGGCAAGCAGCTCTTCAATCGTCATGTCCTGGCCCCTGACTATCACCTTCCGCTCGAGAAGGCGGCGAAGGACTTCGTCCTCCCCGTTCCCATCGAAGACCTGCCGAAGGGCGGGGAGGTCCGTTTCACGGCCGTCGCGCTGAACTGCTTCGGCAAGTCCGGCAAGGCGCTGACGACCGATTTCTTCAAGGTCTGACCTTCACCGCGCGGCTGCAATTTGATATAATAAATTTAACCCAATTAACGGGAATCGGCTGGTTGAAAGGCAAGGAAGAATGAATGATCGTGCAGTGAGGTTTGTGGTTGTCGGCGGATGGGTGCTTGCGCTCGTGGCGGGCTGTTCGTCGCTTCCTTCGGTGGGACCTGACTATGAGCGTCCCGAATTCACGGTTCCGAAATACGACATGCCTGATGCTGGCCAGCCGACGTCCAACCTGACGGCAACGTGCGAGTACTCGCCGGCGAAGGATACGGAAGACCAGCGTCTTGAGATCACGAAGGGTGTTGTCGACCAGTGGTGGCGGCGTTTCAACGATCCGGTCCTCAACCGTCTCGTCGAGGGCGGCGTTTCCAATAACGTCGGCTACCTGCGCGCGAAGATGCGCCTTGAGCAGTCCAACTGGGAGCTGCTGGGCAGCTATGCCGCGTTTCGTCCGCATTTTGTCGGCGCCGGTGACTGGGGCCGGAACTGGTATCACAAGTTCACTTCGGGCGGCGGCGGCAATCGCACGCACTACAACGCGCAGTCCGTCGCGCTAGACGGCCAGTGGGAGCTGGACATCTTCGGCGGGAACCGCCGTCTGAGCGAGGCCGCGTTCGCCGAGGCCGAGGCCGCCGGATGGACGCTGGACGACGCCTGGGTCTCCCTGACGATGCAAATCGGCATCCAGTACATCAACCTCCGCACGACGCAGGAGCTGATCGGCGTCGCGCGCACGAACCTCGTGCTGCAGTCCGAAACCTATGACATCCTGAAGTCGCGTCTCGACTCGGGCATCGGCGACGAGCTGGCGGTCAACCAGTGCGCCTATGTCGTCGAGCAGACGCGTGCGCGCATCCCGACGCTGCTGGCGGAGGAGGAGTCGTACAAGAACACGCTGGCGATCCTCGCCGGCGAAATGCCGGGTTCGCTCGACGACGAGCTCGCGCCCGTCCCCGTGCGCCGCGACTGGCTCTTGGCGCCGCAGAAGGTCGGTGAGCTCAAGCTCGACATGATGCGCGCGCGTCCGGACGTCCGGGCTGCGGAGCGGGCGCTCGCGGCGCAGACCGCCCGCATCGGCGCGGCAAAGGCGCAGTGGTTCCCGAAGCTCTTCATCAACGGGGCGGTCGGCTGGGAGGCGAAGCAGCATCACCGGTTCTTCTCGACCGATTCGTTCTTCGCGACGCTTGGTCCGTCGATCAGCTGGCCGATCTTCCAGGGCGGTGCGATTTACGCGAACGTGAAGGCGACCGAGGCGAAGATGTACGAGAAGGCGCTGGACTACGAGGAGGCGATCCAGAATGCCTATCGCGAGGTCCGCGACGCCTATTCGGCCTACACGCAGGAGTATCACCGCTACCAGGCGCTGGCGATGGCCGTGAAGGCGGCGACTGACGCCGTGGCGATTTCGAAGGATCTCTACAAGAACGGTCTCAAGGACTTCAACAACGTCCTTGACGCGCAGCGCAGCCGTCTTGAGTTCGAGGAGCAGTTCGCGCTTTCGCGCGGGCAGATCACCTCGAATCTGATCGCCCTCTATCGCGCGCTTGGCGGCGGCCTCGCCGTCGACAAGCTGGACGAGTGACAAGAGGCGAAAAGTATTTCCAGAACAGGACTTTCGCCCCGAAGGGTAAAGGTGTCCTGATGATATTGCCTCTGCCGATGATTTTCGAGTTCTTGCGCTATGCGGTCGTCGGGGGGATCGCGTTCCTTGCCGATTTCGGAACGCTGGTTGGATTCCAGGAACTGGTCTTCAGTCAATGTTCATGGGGAGTTTATGTCTCGACGGTCTGCGGGTTCGTCGTGGGGCTGGCCGTCAACTACTTCCTGTCGCTTCTCTTTGTGTTTACGCAGGCGAAGGACTGCGGGAAGGGCCGTTCATTCGGCGCATTCGTGGTCTTCGGCGTCATCGGTCTTGTCGGGCTTGGCCTGACGGAATTGGGGATGTGCCTCGGCATCGAGTGCCTCGGCTGGAACTACATGGTCGTCAAGATCCTCGTGACGGGCGGGGTGCTGATGTGGAATTACCTCGGACGGAAACTGATTATATTCAGATGAAGACAGCAATCATCATCGGGGCTGGCCCTGCGGGGCTGACGGCGGCGCATGAACTCGTCCGCAAGGGAGCGGGCGAATGGAAGGTCGTCGTCCTCGAGGAGTCGGACCAGATCGGTGGCATTTCGCGCACGGCCGTGCACAACGGCTCCCGCATCGACATCGGCGGACACCGCTTCTTCTCGAAGTCGCAGGAGGTGAACGACCTCTGGGCGGAACTGATGCCGGTGCAGGGCGAGCCTGCGAAGGATGATCGGCTCCTGGGACGCACGTGCAATGTGCAGCCGGGCGGACCCGATCCCGAGTCGGATGATGTCGTGATGCTGCGCCGTCGACGCGTGAGCCGCATCTACTATCTGCGTCATTTCTTCGATTACCCGATCTCGATGAAGCCGGCGACGTTCCTGGCGATGGGGCTCATCCGGACGTTCAAGGCGGGGATGAACTACATCTGGTCGTGCTTCTTCAAGCGCGAGGAGAAATCGCTCGAGGACTTCTACATCAACCGTTTCGGCAAGGTCCTCTACTCGATGTTCTTCGAGGACTACACCGAGAAGCTGTGGGGCATCCATCCGTCGAAGATCTCGCCGGAGTGGGGCGCACAGCGGGTGAAGGGGCTTTCGCTCTGGAAGGCCGTCCTGAACGTTCTTGGCATCGGCAAGAAGGAGACCTCGCTCATTGACGAGTTCATCTATCCGAAGAAGGGTCCGGGACAGCTGTGGGAACTGCTGGCGGACCGCCTGCGCGCACATGGCGTGGAGATCCGCATGAAGAGCAGGGCGGCGGGCTTCCGCACGGAGAACGGACGGGTTGTCGCCGTTCGTCTGGAGTCGGGCGAGGAGATCGCCTGCGATGCGCTCTTCTCGTCGATGCCGGTCAAGGACCTGGTCGCTGGGTTCGCGGAGGCTCCGGACGAGGTCCGTCGCATCGCCGCGGCGCTGCCGTACCGCGACTTCGTCACCGTGGGACTGAAGGTCGGACGGCTCGCGGTGAAGAACCGCACGGATTATCCGACGGTCAACGACATCGTCCCGGATACCTGGATCTACGTGCAGGAGCGGGACGTGCGGATGGGCCGCATCCAGATCTTCAACAACTGGTCCCCGTACATGGTCGACGACGTCACGAAGCATGTCTGGATCGGACTCGAGTACTTCTGCTCCGAGGGCGACCGCCTGTGGACGATGTCCGACGGCGACTTCATCGCGATGGCGACGGAGGAGCTGCGGCACATCGGCGTGCTGGGCGCGGACGAGCCCGTTCTCGACTCGGTACGCATCCGCGTGAAGAAGGCCTATCCCGCCTACTTCGGAACGTACGCCGAGTTCGGCAAGGTGCGCGCGTGGCTGGACTCGTTCCCCAACCTCTATTGCATCGGGCGCAACGGACAGCACCGCTACAACAACATGGACCACTCGATGCTCTGTGGGCTCGAGGCGGCGCGGTCGCTCCTGGGCGGGACGGACAAGTCTGCGCTCTGGAACGTGAACACGGAAGGAGAGTACCATGAAAGCAAGTAAGTGGCTTTGGTTCGCGGCGTTTGCCGTCGTGTGGCTGGGACTTCGCGTGTTCTGGCTCGACGGCGACGCCGGGATTCCGTCTGTCTGGGAGTATGGCTACAACGTGACGGACGAGGGCTACTACATGGGCGCGGCGAAGGACAAGTTCCTGTGGGGCGCGTTCAACGATCTCGTCAGGAGCGAGTCCTTCACCTACGGCTATTCCGCGCTGACGCACTGGATCAGCTACATTGGCTATCGCCTCTTCGGCCTTTCGGACTGGAAGTGGCGCATCCCGTTCGTCCTCATCTACTTCATTGGCTGGTGTCTGGCGTTTCGCCATGCCGCGCGACGGATTGGGCCGGTTGCCGCGTTCTGTGTGGCGGCGGCTTTCGCGTGCGTGCCGGTGACCGTGATCTACGAGCGGACTGCGGGGAATGATGTCACCATCGCGGCGCTGTTCGTCATCTCCTACTGCCTCGCCGTCGGCACGGGGCACTGGCGGCTTGTCGTGCCGGCGCTCGTCGCGGGGGCGATCATTCTCATCAAGCCGTCCCTTTGGGTGCTGTTGCCATTGCTGCTGGCGGGGGTGTGGGACGGGCGCAAGACGAGCCGGTGGTGGCTGGACGCGGTCATCTTCCTTGCGGCGCTGGCGCTGTCCGTCTGGGGTTGGCGAGGACTGCAACTCCTGTCGGTTCTGCCCGAGACCGCGGCGAACGGGGTGTCGGCGGCGGAGATCATCCGGCGGACGACCACGCACAATGCGTTGCCGAACCTCTTCGACTTCGCGGCGATCTTCAGGGGCTTCGCATCCTTCCCGCGCGACCCGAGCTTCAAGCTCCTGTCTGTCGAGGCCGCGTTTATGTCGGCCGTGCCGCTTGCGATGGCCGCGCGGGCGATTCTGCTCAGGCGCTGGACGCCGCGGTTTCTCCTCTACCTGTTCGTGCCGGCCTATGTCGCGGCGATTTCGGTCAACAACTCGATCTACACGCATTACTTCCATCCGGTCATGGTCTTCCTGCCGATCCTCTGGTCGGAGATCATCGCCGACCTTTCGGAGGATGCGGACGCCGCTGAGGGCTGGCGGATGCCGGCTGTCCTGCTGGCGCTGACGGCTGCGGCTTCCGCGCTGCTTGTCCTCTGGGCGGGCACCCAGATTGTCCGTCCGCAGGAGGTCCAGGCCTACTATTCCCGCATCCACAATCTGCCGCAGGGCAATGTCTGGGCGTTCGACTGGCCGTACGTGCTGGCCGCGGGGTTCGCGGCGTTCGTGTTGGTCGGGGCCTTCCGCGGGTTGCGAAGTCTCGGCCGGGAGGCCGTTACCGCGGCGCTCGTTGCCGCGGCAACGGGATCGGTCGCGTTCGCCGGACTTCCCGCCGTGCATCTTTCGACCTATTTCAAGTCCACGCAGTGGTCCTACCTGGCGCCCGTGGCGTTGGCATTCGTGGTCGGGATGCTGTTCGTCCTGGCGGTGTTCGGCGTCGGTAACGGGACGTTCCGCCGACGTTTCCTGGCGGTGTTCGTGCCGGCGGCCGTCATCCTTTCGTTCGCGCTGACGCCGCAGTGGCGCGATTCGGCCTGCGAGATGTTCGCGCCGGTCCGCCATGTCCAGCGAAACGTCGCGCAGGAGGTCGCAAAGCTCCTGCCGGAAGGGGCGGTCGTCCTCGGCGAGCGCTCGACTCAGGTGTTGATGGGACAGCCGTTCCGCACGGTCACCACGATGCCCGGATGCAATCCGATTCCGATCCTCGAGCGGCTCGTCAAGCGCGATCCGCAGGTGAAGCTCTACGGGCTCTTCGATTCGCAGAACGCCTACAACATCCAGCATCTGCAGAAGAACAAAGACAAGTACGATCTGCTGCTTCTGAGGAAATTCAGCATGCCCTCGTTCGTTTCGGCGAAGCCGGTGGACGTGTTTTTCTGCCAAGTCAAAGTGAAGGATAGTCGCAAATGAAGGAGAAGCACTTTTGGTTCCTCGGGTTTACCGCGGTGTTCGCGGTGCTCGTCGGGTTCGTGTTCTGGGGAACGTGGTCGACGGACTTTGCGCCCGTGATGCCGGATTGTCCGATCGTCTACGGTCCGGGCTACGCGATGGGGACGCTGCGCGGCATGTTCGTGAGCGGCAAGTTCGTTCCCGCCGATCTCTGCAAGTTTCTCGGCTCGCCGTACTTCTGGCAGGAGCTGCAGTACGCCCTCGCGCTTTATTGTGCTGCGCTCGGGATGGCGTACTTCTGTCGCGGACGCGGCCTCTCGCGCCTCGCGTCGTATGGCGCGGGACTGCTGCTCGCATTCAGCGGCTACTGGTGCACGCTCTTCTCCGCCGGACACCTCGGCTGGTTCCAGTGGATGACCTACGGCGTCTTTGCGTTCGGGCTTGCCGATCGTGCGGTTCGGAAGGGGAAGCCCCGTCACTGGCTCATGCTGGGCGCGTGTGTCGCGTGGGGCAGCTGCTATCAGGCCGACTTGTGGCTCCTCTTTACGATTCTCACGGGTGCTTACTTCATCTGGTGCTGCGTGCGCGAGCGCAAGTTCCCGTGGAAGGGCGCGCTCGTCTCCGCGGCGGTTTTCTTCGCGGTCGGTGCGCCGTTCATCCGCAGCGCGTTCGTGAACGATCTCGCCGGACGTGACAAGCAGATCGAAGAGGGACAGACCGTCTCGCCGCAGGCCGCTGCGTCTGCTGATGAACGCGAGAAGCGCTGGATTTTCGTCACGAACTGGTCGCTGCCGCCGGCGGAGACGGCCGAATTTTTCATTCCGCGCATTAACGGCGACACGAGCTGTCCGATGACGCTCTCGCTCGGCGCACGCTATGGCAAGGACGTGAGGCAGTACACCGGTGCCCTCGGCCGCCCAAAAGACGCGCCCGTCGGCAACTACAGGCAACATTCGCTGTATGTCGGGTTCGTCACCTGCATTCTTGCAGTGCTTGGCGTCGTGTTTTCGTGCTTCCAACTCAAGACCTCAAAACCTCAAGACCTCAAAACCTCTCGCGCAGACCTTCGCTTTTTCCTCGTCGCGGCTATTATTTGCTGGCTCTGCTCTCTGGGGCGGTACTGCGAGCCTGTCTATCGTGTCGTCTTCTCGTTGCCGTTCGGCGATTACCTGCGTGCGCCAGTGAAGTGGCACCATCTGACCGAGTTCTGTCTGGTGGTTTTGTCTGGGTTTGGCATTGAGGCTCTGATATCGCTCCTGTCTCGCGTCTCAAGGCTCAAGTCCTTCGCCTTGCCGATTGTCGGCGCGGTCGTGTTGGTCGGTGCGATTGATCTCGCGCGAGTTGATCGCCTCTACTGTGCGCCGGTTGATTTGCGCGAGGCGAAGCGGCAGAACGCCAACTTCCAGATGACGTTCTTGAGAAAGGGCGATTTCAACAATCCGCAGGTTGCGGCGATGGTGCAGCAGCGGAAGATCGTTTCGCTTGCGCAACCGAATCCAGAGATGTATCTTGTTGGCGTGCTTCAACCGCGGGGGCCTAAGACGGACACGCCGTGGCCGCCGATGGGCGTTGCGACGTGGCTTTGCCTTTTGTCGCTGCTCACATCAGCCTCGGTCGTGGCGGTGTCCGTCGTTCGTCGCCGACGGATGAAAGAAAAAAATCTTGAAGATACCCCCTTGTCAAGATGCCAGAAATAATGATATACTATGCGAACTTGTTTGGAAAAGTAAGGAAAACAACTAAATGCCGACTATCAATCAGCTGATCCGCAAGGGGCGTTCCCCCTTGGCTAAGCATTCGAAGTCGCCCGCGCTGAAGGCGTGCCCCCAGCGTCGTGGCGTGTGTCTCGTCGTCAAGACGATGACCCCCAAGAAGCCGAACTCCGCTCTCCGGAAGGTCGCCCGTGTGCGTCTCACGTCCGGTTACGAAGTGACGGCGTACATCCCTGGCGAAGGCCACAACCTCCAGGAGCACAGCGTGGTGCTCGTTCGCGGCGGTCGTGTGAAAGACCTTCCTGGTGTCCGCTACCACATCATCCGTGGCAAGCTCGACTCCCTCGGCGTTGCGGGCCGTAACCGCAGCCGTTCCAAGTACGGCATGAAGAAGGGCAAGAAGGAAGAGGGGAAGTAAGCCATGAGCCGCAGAGGTAAGAAGATTGTCAAGCGCGTGATTCTTGATCCGAAGTACAATTCGGAGTTGGTCGCGCATATGGTCCGTGTCATCATGAAGGACGGCAAGAAGACCGTCGCCGAGAAGATTGTCTACGGCGCGATCGACAAGGTCGCCGAGAAGATGAAGGAGGATCCGTCGAAGTTCGTCAAGGACGAGAAGCCGATCAAGAGCGCGCTCGAGGTCGTCTCGCTCGCCATTGACAACATGAAGCCGCAGGTCGAGGTCAAGACCCGTCGTGTCGGCGGTACCACGTACCCCGTCCCGGTGCCGATTGCCGCGAACCGCCAGCTGTCGCTCGCGCTTCGCTGGACGACGCAGTACGCCGGTGCCCGTCATGGCATGGGCATGCCGGCGGCCGTTGCGGCCGAGATCATCGACGCGTTCCAGGGCCAGGGCAACGTCATCAAGAAACGCGATGACGTGCATAAGATGGCTCAGGCCAACAAGGCGTTCGCGCATTACGCCTGGTAAACCCGAAAGTTCCTTGCGATTCCAAACAGCAAAGCGCCGCGGTTTTCCGCGGCGCTTTTGATTGCCGCAATCCACACGCATTGCCTTGCAGCATTGACCGCAACCAAAGACGGACACATAGGCAGGAATTTTTGATATAATTTCCCCCATAATGAGTAAGAGAAGAATTATCGTCACCAGCGCGCTTCCATACGCGAACGGTGACATCCATCTCGGCCACCTGGTCGAGTACGTTCAGACCGACTTCTGGGTTCGTTTCCAGAAGCTTCGCGGCCATGAGTGCGTCTACATCTGCGCAGACGACACGCACGGCACGCCCATCATGATCCGCGCCCGCAAGGAGGGCATCACGCCGGAGCAGCTGATCGCGCGTTCGCACGAAGTGCATCTGAAGGACTTCACCGACTTCCAGGTTTCGTTCGACAACTACTACACGACGAATTCGCCGGAGAACAAGGAGCTCTCCGAACGCATCTACGCGGCAGCGGAGAAGCAGGGTTTCATCACCAAGAAGACGACGCCCCAGCTCTATTGCGAGCACTGCAAGATGTTCCTGCCCGACCGCTTCGTGAAGGGGTCGTGTCCGAAGTGCGGCGCGACGGGCCAGTACGGCGACAGCTGCGATCACTGCGGCTCGACCTACGGCGCGGAGGAGCTCGGGAACCCCGTCTGCACGACGTGCGGCGGCACGCCGGTCGTGAAGGACTCCGAGCATCTCTATTTCGAGCTTGAGCCGCAGCACGACTATCTGGAGAAGTGGATTCCCGGGCACACGACGAGCGACGTCTCGAATAAGCTCCTCGAGTGGTTCAAGGAACCGCTCCGCGGCTGGTGCATCTCGCGCGACGCGCCGTACTTCGGTTTCGAGATTCCCGGCTACACCGACAAGTTCTTCTACGTCTGGGTCGATGCGCCGATCGGGTACATCGCTTCGCTCGCCGATTGGCTCGCGAAAGCAAAAGGCAAAAAGGGGAAAGGGGAAAGTGCAGAGGTTGATGTCTCGATGTGGAATGACGAGGGCGTTGAACTCTATCACTTCATCGGCAAGGACATCATTCGCTTCCACTGCCTGTTCTGGCCGGGGATGCTGCATGCGGCCGGCTTCAAGGGGCCCGACAAGGTGTTCGTGCACGGGTTCCTGACGGTAAACGGCGAGAAGATGTCCAAGTCGAAGGGCACGTTCGTGAACGCGCGCACGTACCTCGACAACCTGCCGCCGGAGGCGCTCCGCTACTACTATGCGGCGAAGCTCGGCGGGACGACGGACGACATGGACCTCAACCTGACGGACTTCGTCCAGCGCGTCAACTCCGACCTTGTCGGCAAGATCACGAACATCGCTTCGCGCGGTGGACAAATGCTGCAGAAGAAGCTGGAGGGCAAGCTCGGGACGCTTGACGCCGAGGGCCGGGCGCTCGTCGAGAAGTGCCGCGCTGCGGGCGAGACGATTGCGAAGTTCTACGAGGACCGTCGGTTCAACCAGGTCGTCGTCGAGATCTGCAAGCTTGCGGACGCCGCGAACGAGTATTTTGACAAGCGCGAGCCATGGAAGACGGTGAAAACCGACGCGGAGACGACGCGGACGACCCTGACCGCCGCGCTGAACGCGTTCCGCATCATCGCCATCTACCTGAAGCCGATTCTGCCGGTCTACGCCGACAAGGCGATGGCGTTCTTCTGCGAAAAGGAGTGGACTTGGGAGTCGGTCAACGCGGCGCTTGAGAACGCGACGCTCGGCGCCTATGAGTATCTTGCGAGCCGCATCGACCAGAAGCAGGTCGACGCGATGATCGCCGCGGCGACGGTGAAGCCGGCCGATTCGGGCGAAGTGAGCCACGAGTCGAGGGCGTCGAAGAACAAAGGTGCAGGTGATAGGGGTGCAAAACCCCTGAAGCCTGAGATTGCTTTTCTCGACTTCGAGAAGCTCGACCTGCGCGTAGGCGTCGTGGAGAGCTGCGAGATCGTGCCGAAGAGCGCGAAGCTCCTCAAGTTTGTCTTGGACGCCGGGTCGCTCGGCAAGCGGACGATCTTCTCCGGCATTCGTCAGGCGTATCCCGATCCGGCGGCGCTCGTCGGCAAGGAAGTCGTGTTCGTCGCAAACCTGGCGCCGCGGAAGATGTCCGTCGGCGTCTCCGAGGGCATGATCCTCTTTGCGGGCGAGCCGGGCAGCTGCGGCGGCGTATTGCTGCCGACGGCGGTCGCGGGCGGGGGAAGCGTGGTGAGCTAAGCGGTTAAGCGGTTAAGAAGTTAAGCGGTTAAGCGGTTAAGCGGTTAAGAAGTTAAGCGGTTAAGAATGGAAACGAGCTTGCTAAACTGGGGGGCGATGGCGATGTGGGCGGTGGCGGCCGCCTGCCTCGCGTGGTACGCCGTGTCGATTGCCAGCGAAGTCACCTATGTGACGCTGGCGGACGGACGGCGGCAGGAGCGGTCGCTCCCCCTGTCCTTCAAGCTGCTGCTGCCGTTCGTTGGCAACTTGAACGGGCTCATCTCCCGACCGATGTTTGCCAAGCAGGTCGTGGCGGCGGACGAGATGCTGGTCGCGGCGGGCTTTGAGGGTCTGCTGACAGGACGTGAGTTCGTCGCGCTCAAGTTGTTGCTGCCGCTGGTGACGGGACCGGTCTGCCTGCTGCTCGCGATCTGGATGTCGGCTTTCCTGGAGGGTGCGGGGCAGCTGGCGCTGATTGTGACGGTCATGGGGTTTGTCATCGCCTATTTTCAGCCGCTCATTTGGCTTCGTTCGGCGATGAAGAGGCGTCATCTTTCGATCCAGAAGGCCTTGCCGTTCGTTCTCGACCTGCTGACTCTCTCGGTAGAGGCGGGCATGGACTTCATCAGCGCCCTGCAGCGCAACTGCAAGCTTCGCAAGCTCGATCCGCTCAATGAGGAGCTGTTGCGGATGACCAAGGAGATTCAGGTCGGATCTTCGCGCAAGGATGCGCTGAAGGGAATGGCCGACCGCGTGAAGCAGCCGGACCTGAAGTCGGTCGCCTATGCGCTCATCCAGGCGGATGAATTGGGCGTCTCGATAGGCTCCATTCTCCGCATTCAGTCCGAGCAGCTCCGTTCGCGCCGCTTTGACCGTGCGGAGAAGCTGGCAGCGGAAGCGCCGGTCAAGATGCTCGGACCGCTGATGCTCTGCATCTTCCCTGCGGTGTTCATCATTCTTCTTGGTCCGGTGATCAGCCAGGCGATGAAAGGGATGTAGCCGTTAGCTGTTAGATGGGGATGGGGACATATGAAAAGACCTGAATTGATGATCGTGAACGGAGCGCTCAATGGACAGCGTTTCGTGGTGAAGGACGGCGGCGTGCGGCTCGGACGTTCGTCATCCAATGACATACACATTCCGGACGAGGAGCTTTCGCGCAACCATTGCCTGTTTGAGACGGTCGGCGACAGCGACATCCGCATCACGGACCTTGCGAGCGCGAACGGGACTCTGGTGAACGGCAAACCGCTTGGGAACGATCCGCAGACGCTCAGGGTCGGAGACCTGATCACGGTTGGCGCGACCACCATTCGCGTCGTCGGCGACCAGACCCCGCCGGAGGGCGGTGCGGTCGACCTGGGGCTGGGAGCGAAGAAGTACGCTCCGGCGCCGAAGCGTCGTTCTGCGCTGGCGAACGCCCTGTGGGCCGTTGCCGTGCTGGTGGCCGCCGTGGCGATCTACCTTGTCCTGACCGCTCCGCAGGAGGCGCCGACGCCGACGCCGACGGACCTTGTGGACGCGAAGCCGCAGGTGGTGGAGGTCTGGTACGAAAAGGTCGCCGCGACGCTTGACGGCATCTACCGCTACGAGATGACCGTCGCGCGGGACGGGATGCTCCGCGTCGTCCTGAACGACACGAAGGAGAACCGGCATCCGACGATTCAGCCCAAGGCGCTCTCGCCGCAGGCGAAGACCGAGCTGAACGAGATTCTTGACTACGCGTCCCTCAAGGAGCTCGACCGCGAATATGCGGGTCCCGAACCGGAGGTCCCCTCGCTGGAGAGCTGGAACCTGCGCGTCGTCTACACGACCTGCGCCCATGCCGTCAAGGTCGTCAACACGCAGGAGCCGGAGGCGTTCCGTTCCGTTCGCGAGAAGCTTGAGGCGTTTTCCAACAACGAGCTCGGCATCCACGCCATCCGGTTTTCGCGCGAAAAGCTGATCGAGATGTCGGAGGAGCTGATCGCCATCGGCAAGGCCAAGTGGGAGGACCGCGACGTCCAGCACGGCAATCTGGCCGGCTCGGTCGCCGCCTACAAGGAGGCGATCTTCTACCTGGATACGGTCGATCCGAAGCCCGATTGCATCCATGCGGCGCGCGAAGGCCTGAAGACCGCCAAGGAGGAGCTGGACAAGCGGTACGGCGACCAGCGCTTTGTCGTCGACCGCGCGATCAAGCTCGGAGACTGGGACCTCGCGCAGCGCGAGCTGCGGGTGCTGATGGAGATGATTCCGGATCGCCGCGACGACCGTAACCGCGAGGCGTCGGCCAAGCTCATTGATGTTGAAAAGCGAATGAAAGGCAACAAGTGATGCATAATTGTCCGATTGTTCGATTGTTCGATTGTCTGATTGTCGCCTGGGCGCTTTCGTTTGCCGCGTTCGGCCAGGAGCTGGTGCAGACGCGCGTGACGATCACCAGCCAGCCTGCAGGAGCGTCCGTCATCATCGACGGGATGGACAAGGGCACGACCCCGATCACGCTCTTCGACATCAAGCCTGGCCGCCATCATCTCAAGTACCGTCTGCCCGGCTACGAGGAACGCGATCGGTTCTTCGATACCAATGACGGCCCTTACATCGAGAAAAACGAAGTGCTGGAAGAGGTGAAGGGACTCTTGTTGCTGAAGACGGATCCTCCGGACTGCGACATCCAGATTGACGGCGTGTCTATTGGTCGGACCCCCCGCCTCATCACCCATCTGCCCGCGCGTGGCACGTACAGCATCCGGCTGCGCAAGGCCGGCTACCAGAACCAGACGATCAGCGTTCGCTTCGACGGACGCAAGCCCCTGGTTCGTGAGGAGAAGATGGTCCTTTCCTCGGGGACGATCAACGTCATCTCCGATCCCGCAGGCGCGGAGGTCGTAGTGAACGGCGTCTCCCAGGGCGTTACGCCGGTCAAGGTTTCGCAGGTTCCGAAGGGACAGGCGGTTGTCAAGTTTCATCTCGACGGCTTTGCCGACGACACGCGGGAGCTTCAGGTCAACGCCGGAGACGTGCAGACGCTGTCGGTCAGTCTCCGGGCTTTGCCGGGTACGATCCATCTCTCATCCGTTCCGGATGGCGCGCGTTTCTACGTCAACAACGAGCCGCGCGGCACGAGTCCGCTGACGCTGTCGAACGTCAAGCCGGGCAGCTATGACGTCAGGGCGGAGCTGGAGGGCTACGGCACGATTTCGAAATTCGTCTCCATCGCCAACGGCGGTTCGACGAACGTCGAGTTCCGCCTCTCGAACGTCATGGGACGGTTGGAGGTCCGCACGGCGCCTCCCGGTGCGACGGTGTACCTCGACGGCAAGCGGGTCGGCGAGACGAAGTCAAAGGATCCGGAGGCCGAGTTCAGCGACATCCTGCCGATTGAAAATGTGCTTGAGGGCGAGCATACGCTGGTTCTCAAGAAGGACGGCTATGCCGACAAGACGACGCATCCGGTCGTCAAGAACTCCCAGACGTCCAAGTTCCATCATCAGCGGCTGACGCGCATCTTCAAGCCAGACGTGGAGATCGTGACGTCACGGACGACCTGCAGGGGCGTCTTGCTGGGCATCAAGTCCGATTACATTGAAATCGAGTCGTCGCCCGGCATCCATCGCAGCTTCCCGCGGGACGAGGTGCGCGAAATCAAACATCTCGACGCTGAGAAGTGAAGCGCCGGCTCGATGTCCTTCTGGTCGAACGCGGGCTCGCCGAATCCCGGACTCGCGCGCAGGCCGTCGTCCTCGAGGGCAAGGTCCGGGTGAACGGACAGGTCGAGACGAAGGCGTCTCGGCAGGTGGATGTGGATGCGGAGGTGGAGGTGGAGAAACCGCCCCGCTTTGTCTCTCGCGGTGGCGAAAAGCTCGAGGGCGCGTTCACTCTGTGGGGTGAAGAAAGTTTGACGTCTGATGTTCAGAGATTGACGTTTGCACCGAAGGATGGCGCACAAACTTCAAACGTCAAACCTCAAACCTCAAACATCAAACTGTCAGTCCAGGGCCGGGTCTGCCTTGATGTTGGCTCTTCGACGGGCGGTTTCACCGACTGCCTGCTGCAGCACGGGGCGAAAATGGTGATGGCCGTCGACGTGGGGACGAACCAGCTCGTCTACAAGCTGCGCGCCGATCCGCGCGTCTGGGTAAAGGAGAACTACAACGCGCGCTTCATGCAGGCGGCGGACTTGCCGGAAGTTCCCGAGATCGCCGTTACGGACGTCTCGTTCATCTCCCTGAAGCTGATCCTCCCGCCGATCGTCCAAGTCCTCGCGCCGGGCGGTCTCATCGTCGCGCTCATCAAGCCGCAGTTCGAGGTCGGCAAGGGCAAGGCCCCGGGCGGGCTCGTGCGGGACGAGGCGCTGCGCCTTGAGGCGCGGGACGAAATCGTCCGTTTCGCAACGGACGAGCTGAAGCTGGAGCTGCTGGGGTTGGCGGAGTCGCCGATCCGTGGCAAGGAGATGGGTAACATCGAATATCTTTCCTATTGGCGAAAGAGCTGCTCCGGTTCGATTCTCGCCAACCACTTGAGCAAGAAGGAGTGCAAATGAGAAAATTCGTGTTGTCGTTGTTCGTAGTCGGCGCGGCGTTTTGCCTGGGTGCGGCCGAGAAGTCGCATACGTTCGCCGTCGGCGAGGGGGCGTTTCTGCTGGACGGCAAGCCGTTCGTCATCCGCTGCGGAGAGATTCACTTCGCGCGCGTCGCGCCAGAGTACTGGCGGCATCGCTTGCAGATGATCCGCGCATGCGGATTCAACGCCGTCTGCGCGTATATGTTCTGGAACTTCCACGAGCAGGAGGAGGGCAAGTTCGACTTCTCGTCGCCGGACAAGGACGTCGCGAAGTTCTGCCGCATCGCGCAGGAGGAAGGACTCTGGGTCGTTCTCCGTCCCGGCCCCTACACCTGCGCCGAGTGGGACGAGGGCGGTCTCCCATGGTGGCTTTTGGCGCGGGACGGCATCCGGATGCGGACGCGAGACCCCAAGTACTTGGAGCCGGCGAAGCGCTATCTCGCCGAGGTCGGCAAGGTGCTCGCGCCGCTGCAGGTCACGCAGGGCGGACCGATCCTGATGGTGCAGGCCGAGAACGAGTACGGCAGCTACGGCGACGACAAGGAGTACATGCGCTCGATTCACAACGCGCTCCGCGCGGCCGGCTTCGAGGTGCCGCTTTTCGCGTGTAACGGACGCGGACAGGTTGCGAACGGCGCGATTCCCGAGCTCGTGCAGATCGTCAACTTCGGGTCCAATCCAGAGGCGTCGTTTGCGGAACTTCGTAAGGTCTCGCCGAAGGGGCCGCTTATGTGCGGCGAGTACTATCCCGCATGGTTCGACTCGTGGGGACAAATCCATCACGTCAAGGACGCGACGGACTGCCTCAAGGATCTCGAGTGGATGCTGCAGCACAAGGCGAGCTTCTCGATGTACATGGCGCACGGCGGCACGACCTTCGGCTGGTGGGCGGGCTGTAACGCGCCGTTCGCGCCGGAAGTATCGAGCTACGACTACGATGCGCCGGTGAGCGAGGCCGGGTGGGCGCATCCGACCAAGTTCGCCGCGCTCCGCAGTCTCTTCGCGAAGTATCTGAACGAGGGCGAGACGATCCCCGAGCCGCCGGCGGCCATTCCGACGCAGAAGGGCGAGTGCGAGATCGTCGCCGAGGTCGCCGAACCGTGCGCGATTGCAGTGCCGCTGTCGCTCCGAGACCCGATGCCCATGACGCTGGAAAAACTTGGCGTCGGCTATGGCATCGGCATTTACCATGCGACGTTGCCCGAGGGCGTCGGCGGCCTGCTGAGGGCTGACGTGCGAGACTTGGGCATCGTGCGGCTTGACGGCAAGGAAATCGGCTATCTTGATCGGCGCTATTCGAAGGAGGGAATTGCGATTGCTGCGGCGAATCATTCACGCAAACTCGAAATCGTCGTCGAGCCGATGGGCCGCAACAACTTCGGCGAGTACATCAACACGACGTGGAAGGGCATCGTCGGCGAAGTCACCGTGGGGAAGACGAAATTGACGGGCTGGTTCTCGTACGCTGTCCGCTGGGACGACCTGCCGCATGTCCGTTTTCGTACGCCGAAGGCGGACGAGTGGATCGGCAAGGGGCGGCTTCCCGCGTGTCGGCTCTACCGCTTCAAGGCGAAGATGGAAGGCGGCAAGGACACGTTCCTCGACATGACCGAGTTCAAGCGCGGCATGGTCTGGCTGAACGGACACGCGCTCGGGCGCTACTGGTCAATCGGGCCGACGCAGACGTGCTATGCGCCCGGCTGCTGGATCAAGGACGGCGACAACGAGATCGTCATTTGGGATGCGGTCGGCGCGAAGCCGCGGGACAGCAAGTTCCGCTGGCACGAGAAGCCGATGCTTGACATCCTTGCGTTCGAGAACGACTATTACCAGAAGCCGCTCCGGAAGGTCCGCGCCGGGCTCGAGGCGTGGAAGGGCGCGAAGGTGGCGTTTCTCGGCGACTCCATCACCGATCCGATTCACGTCGGCTGCACGAAGAACTACTGGAACTTCCTCATTGACGACCTGAAGCTTGATGCGAAGATCTACGGCGTCAACGGCGACACGTGGAAGGGCGTTCCGAACCAGGTCAACCGCATCCACGAGTCGATGGACGACGATTTGGACGCGATCTTCGTCTTCATGGGCACGAACGACTACATGGGCGGGGTGCCGCTCGGCGAGTTCTTCGAGCTGAAGGACGAGGAGACCAATCTCTGGGGCAAGCAGCGCGTGATGAAGCGTCGCTACTTCAACCGCGATCTCGGCACGTTCAAGGGACGCATCAATGTGGCGCTTGAGAAGATCAAGACCGAGTTCCCCGACACGCAGGTCATCCTGATGACGCCGATTCACCGTGCGTTCTTCACCTGCAGCAAGTACAACGTCCAGCCGCCGGAATGCTTCCCGAACGAGACGGGGCATTATGTCGACGAGTATGTGGAGGCGATCAAGGAGGCAGGACGCCACTGGTCGTGTCCGGTCATCGACCTTCACGGCGAGTCGGGCCTCCTCCCGATGAACGACAGCTACGTCAAGTACTTCTCGAACTCGAAGGTTGACCGGCTGCATCCGAACACCGCGGGGCACCGTCGTCTTGCCGACCTCATCGAGGCGAAGCTGAACGCGCTTCCCGCCACCTTCCGCAAATGACGGCCGAGGAATGAGCGGACTGTTCAAGCTGAAGTCGAAGTTCAAGCCGACGGGAGATCAGCCGGAGGCTGTGGAGGCGCTTTATCAGGGACTGAAGCGGGGCGAAAATCGGCTGGTGCTGCAGGGCGTGACGGGTTCGGGCAAGACGTTCACCATGGCGAACTTGATCGCCAAGTGGAACCGTCCGACGCTGATCCTGAGCCATAACAAGACGCTCGCCGCACAGCTGTTCGCCGAACTGAAGGAGTTCTTTCCCGAAAACGCCGTCGAGTACTTCATCAGCTACTACGACTACTATCAGCCCGAGGCGTACATTCCGCAGACCGACACCTACATCGAGAAGGACGCATCCATCAACGAGGAGATCGAACGGTATCGTCTTGCGGCGACGAACGCGCTCATTGCGCGTCAGGATGTCATCGTGGTGGCGTCGGTGTCGTGCATTTACGGCTTGGGGGAGAGCGACGAGTATCGGGACCTTACCGTCAAGATAGGGATCGGAGATCAGGGATCAGGGATCAGGGGACGGAGCGGGGTGATTGCGCGGTTGGTCGAGGCGCAGTATGTGCGGAATGACTTTGACTTCCAGCCGGGGACGTTTCGGGTGCGGGGCGATGTTCTCGACATTTTCCCCGCCTACGAGACGAAGGCGATTCGCGTTGAGTTCTTCGGAGATGACGTCGATTCGATCCGCGAGCTGGATCCGCTAACGGGCAAATGCGGAGTGGCGATGCCGGCGGCCGTCATTACGCCGGCGAAGCAGTTCGTGATGGGCAAGGACCGCTTCGAGGCCGCGTTCAAGCGCATTGAGGCGGAGCTGGATGAACGACTCAAGTTCTTCGCGTCGAAGAACAAGCTTCTGGAGGCGCAGCGGCTGAGGGAGCGCACAGAGTACGACATCGAGATGATGCGCGAGCTCGGCTACTGCAACGGCATCGAGAACTATTCGCGTCCGCTGACGGGACGCGCACCGGGCACGGCGGGCGAGTGCCTCATCGACTATTTCCCCGACGACTTCCTGACGATTATCGACGAGAGTCACGTTTCGGTGCCGCAGATCCGCGCGATGTACAACGGCGATCAGGCGAGAAAGACGAAGCTCGTCGACTACGGGTTTCGCCTGCCGAGCGCGAAGGACAACCGTCCGCTGACGTTTGAGGAGTTCAACGGCAAGGTCAAGCAGATCGTCTATTGCTCGGCGACGCCGGGCGACTACGAGTATGGTGAGGCGAAGACCGTCGCGGAGCAGGTGATCCGTCCGACGGGGCTGCTGGATCCGGAGATCGAGATCCGTCCGTTGAAGGGACAGATCGACGATCTGATCGCGGAAATCGGGAAGGAAGTAGAAAGTAAAAGTGATAAAGGAAAAAGTGCGGATGGCAGTAATCGCGTTCTGGTGACAACGCTGACCAAGCGGTCGGCGGAAGACTTGAGCCAGTATCTGCACGAGGCGGGAATCCGCGTCGAGTACCTGCACAGTGACATCGATGCCATCGAGCGCGTGGCGATTCTGCAGCGGCTGAGGAAGGGCGAGTTCGACGTGCTGGTGGGCATCAACCTGCTCAGGGAGGGATTGGATTTGCCGGAGGTCTCGCTCGTGGCGATTCTTGATGCGGACAAGGAAGGGTTCCTTCGCTCGACCACGTCGCTGGTGCAGACCGCCGGGCGCACCGCGCGGCACGAGAAGGGGCGCGTCATCCTGTATGCGGACCATAAGACGGACGCGATTCGGGAGCTCCTCAGAATTACGAAGAAGCACCGCGAGAAGCAGATCGCGTACAACGAGGCGCATGGCATCGTGCCGCATTCGGTGAAGCGGGCGATCAATGAGTCGGCGTATGTCTTTAAGGCTGGGAGAAGGGATCAGGGATTAGGGGTCAGGAATCAGGATGGAGTGTCTTCCGTTTCGGGTCTTGAGTCCTCGCCGGCCGATTTGATTGCCGAACTGACGAAGGACATGCTGGAGGCCGCGGACAACCTGGAGTTCGAGCGGGCGGCGTATCTGCGGGATCAGATCAAAGAGTTGAAGA
>JAEDMC010000195.1 GCA_016303225.1 Kiritimatiellia bacterium | reverse complement strand
CACTGCCAATCTAGGTGACTCGGGAAGCAATGTTTGAATGTCTGAATGTTTGAATCAAAAGTGACATCCTGAACGCCTACGAGCGCATCCGAGCCTACTACCTCAACAAGGTGCGCTGCGGCACATCTCGGGCCCCGCTAGTTGGGTATAGAATGGGCCAAATTATGATATACTATCCTTTAATATGAAGGACAAGTTTTTCTCAAAGCTCGATTGGGCGGCGTTTTGGACCGCCACATTGGCGACTTTTGCCGTGTATTTCTATACCCTCGGTCCGTCGGTTGGCCTTGAAGACTCGGGCGAACTTGCGACGGCGGCGGCGAATCTCGGCGTGCCGCATCCCCCGGGGTATCCGTTCTGGACCTTCTGCTCCTGGTTTTTCTGCAAGGTCTTCGGCTGGGTGACCTACATGGGCCATCCGACGCCGGCGTGGTGCGTCTCGCTTTGCTCGGCCGTTTTCGGCGCGTTTGCCGCGGGCTGTACGGCGATGCTGATCTGTCGCTCCGCCCATGACTTCATATCAGGCGACGATTCAACTGCCACTAGCTGCCAGCTGCCAACCGCCAACTCTCTGCTTGCGTTCGGCGGCGGCGTCGGCGGCGCCTTGGCCTTTGCGTTCTCGCCGGTCGAGTGGTCGCAGTCGACCATTGTCGAGATCTATTCGCTGAATGCGCTTTTTCTGATGTGGGTGTTCCTGCTCAGCTATCGCTGGATGCGCAAGCCCTCCGACAAGATCCTGTGGTTTACGGCGTTTGTGTTCGGCCTCGGCCTCACGAACTACCAGGTGCTCCTTTTTGCGATCGTGCCGCTGGCGCTGATCATCGCGCTCAAGAACATCGGCATGTTCCGCGACGTGTTCATCTATCTCGTCCCGGTCGGGCTCACCTGGCAGGTGCTGCAGATCGGCCAGCTCCTGCGCGCCGACAAGTACATGCAGGCGGATGTCATCAACAAGCACGAGGCGATTGTCGGCAAGGTCATCACCACGCCGTCCACCACGGCGATCGTGCTCGGCGTCACGGTTCTCGTCGGCTCCATTGTCGCGGCGGTTCTCCTCAAGAGGCGCGGGGACAAGGAGCGGGCCGGGAAGGTCGCGCTCTATGGCGGCGGATTCGGCGCCGCGGTCATTCTCCTTTCGGCTTTCGTCTTCGTCACCAAGAACAGCTGGGCGGGCATTACGGCGCCGGTCGCGCCGCTCATCGACCCGACCAAGTATGCGCTGATCGGCGGTTTTGTCGCCGCGTCCGTCGTCGCGGCGGTCGTCGCGGCGCTCAAGGACGACGAACGCCTGACGGATCCGGGTTCGGTCAGGTTTGTGGGCGTTTCCGCGCTGTGTGCGGTCATCGCGATCATTCTTGCCGTCTGCGTGCCGTCGGCGGGCGACGGCGGCTACACGGGGCGGGTCTTCCCGTGGGGCAAGTCGACGTTCATGTTCTGGATGCTGATCACGCTTCTCTTCGTCCTCTGCTGGTTCACGAAGAAGGGGCTGTGCTTCGCAATTCCGGTCGCAGGCCTCCACATCGCGGTCTTCACGCTCCTCTCGCACGGCGCGATGAACGGCCTGACGCATCCGATGAGCTGGTGGTTCGGCTGGTCGATTGCGTGGAACTTCATCCTCCTCGCCCTGGTCTGGGCGACGCTGCCGAACGGACGCTCCGTCGCCGGCGCGGCGTTCTTCGCCCAGCTTGGTGTCAGCTTCTACGCCTACATGCCGATCGTCTCCGACCTGCGCAATCCGCCGATGAACTGGGGCTATCCGCGCACGTGGGAGGGCTTCAAGCACGCGCTCATGCGCGGACAGTACGAGGCAATTGGCTTCCAGATGCCGACATGGGCGGGCATCACGGGCTACTTCAAGGATGTCATGGTGCAGTTCACGGACGTCCTTGCGCTCCTCGCGCTCGTGCCGTTTGCGGCCGGGCACTGGATCGTGAAGAAGGAGAACCGCAAGGCGTTCTGGCAGTGGATGGTCCCGGCGGTGGCGTGCTTCCTGCTGATGTCAGTCCTCCTCATCGGTCTCGCGAACGTGAAGGGCGACGTGCAGGACGGCTTCATCCAGAAGGTGAAGTTCATCTCCTCGCACGCGATGATTGCGCTCTGGATCGGCTATGGCTTGGTTTTTGTCAGCGTCGTGGCGCAGAAGATGTTGAAGGGGAAATTCCACTGTTCACCTTCACCTCTCGCCTTCACCTTGGCGATCTTTATGATTGCCTTTGCGGGGGTGACGCCGATCGTGCAGAACTACACGGACGACCGGCTGGTGTTCGAGCTCGGTGGCTCGGAGCAGAACGGGCACACCTTCGGGTGGCAGTTCGGCGCGTATCAGCTCGAGGGCGCGAATGCGATCAAGGAACAGATTGTGGCGGACGAGGAGCCTCTCCCCGATCCGAGCTGGCCGCCGCCGATGGACAAGTTCTCGATCTTCTTCGGCGGTACCGATCCGGGGCGTTTCGTGCCGACTTACATGATCTATTCGGCGCTGTTCCGTCCCGACGTCTATCTCATCACGCAGAACGCGCTGGCGGACGACACCTACATGTCGGTCGAACGCGACCTCTACGGCGATGAGATCTGGATTCCTTCGAAGGAGGACTCGGCGGAGGCGTTCAACATCTACGTCGACGAGGTCCAGCGCGGGGTGCGTCAGGCGAACGGCGACCTCAAGATCGAGAACGGACGCGTTCAGGTGACGGGTGCGCTCGGGGTGATGGAGATCAACGGCATCCTCACGAAGATGATGCATGACCACGACCGTTTGCGCCACTCGTTCTACGTCGAGGAGTCGTATGTGATTCCGTGGATGTATCCGTATCTCTCGCCGCACGGTCTCATCATGAAGATCAACGCCGAGAAGACGCCGTATGACGCGAAGCGTGCGGCGAAGGACATGGACTTCTGGGACTGGTACACGCGGCGTCTCCTCGACGATCCGATGTACCGCCGCGATTTCGCCGGACAGAAAAGCTTCTCGAAGCTCCGCGCGGCGATCGCCGGGCTCTACAACAAGCAGGGACGTTACCGCGAGGGCGCGCAGGCGTTCCGCGAGGCGGTGCTCCTCTACCCGGCCTCACCCGAGGCGACCTTCCGCTATGCGCAGGAGACGTTGATGCCGTTCCGCAAGTGGGATCAGGTCCTGGAGCTGATGGACTACACCGACTCGATCGATCCGAACAACCGCCGGACGGCCGGGCTTCGCAACTACATCATGCGCATCCGCACGCTGACGGCCGAAGTCGAGCGTCTGGAGGCGAAGCGCCGCGGCAAGGAGAAGATGTCCGACCGGGACGTCTTCGCGCTCGCGCGCTGCTACTTCGAGATGGGCCGCGTCATGGAGGCGGCGCAGCTCGCGCGCGGCGTTGCGGACAAGTTCCCGGACGTCAACTCGCAGCAGACGCTCGCGACGATGTTCCTCGAGGCGCATCTTGACGCGGACGCCGAAAAGGCGCTGAACAACTACCTGAAGCTGAATCCGAAGGGCGATGCGAACGCCTGGGCGGACCTTGCCAAGCTCCAGTTCCGGGCGGGCCGCACGCAGGCCGCGCAGCAGAGCTTCATCAACGGCTATCAGATCGACCGCAATGCGCTTTTCGCGCGTCTGCAGAAGGACGAGGAGCTCTACAAATTGGCAGCGCCACTCTTCCAGCCGCGGAAGTGAAGTGCGGGGCGGTGGTTTCGATCCACCGCCCCATCTGTTCTCAACCTATACCTCAGCGAGTTTGGACTACCGCCCCAGAGGCAAATGACTACTGGGGCGGTTGAAATGCGCCAGCAACCCTCCGCGATTTCTCCTATGTTCCGTTTGGTTTTCGCCTAAGTCCTTTGAAGATGTTCTTGCAACCTTGTGCTGGTAAACTTAAAACCTAATTCAAGAAATCATCTAACCTTTTCAAGGTTTTCTAACAACCTCAACTCTATTGCCAAAGGAAAAGTGAGTATGATATACTCACTCAGACAAGGGGCGAAGAAGGAGATCGGAGCTATGTCTAAACGATTGGAAGCAACGATAGAATCGCTGAAACCGGTAATTAGGTTTCACTGGGAGAAGTCGCGTCTCAGGAAGAAATCTGCCGCCGAGGGGCCTGAAAAGGCTGTTTACAAGCCCTCGCTGAACCGAGGTGCGACCCTTGGAACGGACGAGGTGATAGCTGAATTCCTCAAGAAGGAGGATTTGGACGGGAAGGTTCCGCCGAGCATGCTGCGGATCTACGTCAGGGGACTGCTGGAGTCGATGGTCGAGAACACGCTGATTGACGGACGCAGCCGTCGGATTGACGACTTCTTCACGGTGCGGCTCGACATGAAGGGGACGGCGGACCGACACGACGAGCCGTACAACCCCTACAAGCACAAGTTCACCATCAACTTCCAGAAGGCGCGGCGGTTCAGCGAGAAGAGCAAGAAGCACACGGTCAAGGTGATCGGCAAACCTGTCTGCGAAATTCCGCCCTCGCGCAGCATCATCAAGAACGCCCATTCGCAAGGCGGCGAGATTGGCGAAGTCTACATCGGACGCCAGATCATCATTGAGGGCAAGGACCTCTCGCTATGCCCCAGCAGCCAAGTAGCGCTCAAGGTGAACTATCCAGTTCAGGCGATGATGTACGACTGTGAGATCGTATCCGCCACGCCCGAAAAGATCGTGGTCGAGTCTCCAAAGCGCTTCGAGACGAAGTACATGCGCGAGTCGGCGATCGGTCTCACCGGCGAAGTCGTTCTCTACCTCCACGATCCCCGCCGCCGCAACCGTCAAGCCGCCCATGGCAGCCGCTTCAAGGTCAAGTTCGTCCGTCCGCCGAAGGGGGAAAAGTAGGCAATACGGAACGACCGCCGTTTTCAACCATCGCATTGACGTAATTTGATATAATTTTGCTATGAGAGTGCTTGCGATGGCCTTTGCTTCTTGCTTGTCGGTTCCGGCTTTTGGCGTGACCATTCCGGTGTTGCCTCAGAGCGCTTTTGCCGATAGCAAGCTGGGCTTTAAGCTAGAGGCGCAATGATGCGAACCGAGCTCTTCTGGCCTCTTGCCTTTTGCGGTTTCGCGGCGGTGTCCCTTGTCTGCGGGATCGTGGCTTGGCCGCTGTTGTCCGCCACTTGGCCGCGCATCGAGGAGAAGATCGACCAGTTCCGTAGGCAACCGCCGTTCGTCAAGTTGTTGCTGA
>JAEDMC010000194.1 GCA_016303225.1 Kiritimatiellia bacterium | reverse complement strand
TCACGGAACGGGCATCGTATTCTGACAGGGCTTTCCTATACTCTGCGGCGTCAAGGCAAAACAGAGAAAAGGAAAGAAATGAACAGAAAGATGATGCAGGGATTGGTGGCCGCCGCCGCGGCCGTCGTACTGGCGGGATGCGACCGGGGATTTGATCCGGCGGCTGAAATCGGTCTGGTGAGCCGCGAGGACGGCTCGGGAACGCGGAGCGCGTTCATTGAACTGACGGGCATCCAGACGAAGGGTTCCGATGGCAGGAAGATCGATCGGACCAGTCCGACGACGATGATTGCGAGCTCGACCGCCGTGGCTCTGACGACGGTGGCCGGGGATCCCGCCTCGCTCGGCTATCTTTCGCTGGGCGCCGTGAACGACTCGGTCAAGATCGTGAAGGTCGATGGTGTGGCGCCGACCCGCGAGGACATTGCCGCAGGGCGCTATGCGCTCGTCCATCCCTTCAACGTGGTGACGAAGGGGCCAATCGAGGCGCTCAAACCCGCAGCGCGAGATTTCCTGAACTGGATTCTCTGCGAGGAGGGTCAGCGGATCGTCGAGCGTGCGGGTTATCTGCGCGTGAGCACGGTCATCCCCTACACGGGGGCGGCGTCTGTGGCGGGCAAGGTCGTCTGTTCGGGGTCGTCGAGCGTGACGCCCTGCATGGAGAAGCTGAAAGAAGCCTATTGCCGGACGCACGTCGGCGTGTCCATCGAGGTCCAGCAGAGCGACTCCTCGTCCGGCGTCGCCGATGCACGCGACGGGGTCTGCGACCTGGGCATGGCCAGCCGTGCGCTGAAGGGGAGCGAGTCTGGCTCGGGACTGGTGGCGACGCCCATCGCCCTGGACGGCCTGGCCGTCGTGGTGAGTCCTCTGAATCCGATCGAGAGCATCTCGAAGGAGCACCTCCGCAAGGCGTTCACGGGAGAGATCTCGACTTGGTCTCAGATGAAGTGACGATTCTCGGGTCCAACAGATGGAACGTACCTTCAAACTGATTTTCGCCGGAGCGGCGGCGCTGGCCGTCGTCTCCGTCGGAACGATCTGCCTCTTCCTGATTTTGGAAGGGGCGCCGGCCATTCTCCGGATCGGGGTCGTGGATTTTCTGGCGGGCACGTCGTGGCGTCCGGGCGAAGGTGTCTTCGGCGTTCTGCCGATGCTTGCCGGCTCCGGGGCGATCACGCTGGGCGCCATCGTGCTGGGCGTGCCGATCGGCATCCTCACGGCGGTGTTCTTCGCCTTCTTCGCCCCACGCGCCGTGGCGCGCATCGTCCATCCCGCCGTCACGCTGATGGCGGGCATCCCGAGCGTCGTCTACGGTTTCTTCGGTCTGATGACGATCGTGCCGCTCGTTCGGTCTCTGCTGGGCGGACGCGGCATGTGCGTCCTTTCGGCTTCCATTCTTCTGGCGATGATGATTCTGCCGACCGTGATCCTCGTGGCGGAGGCGGCGCTCAAGGCCATTCCGCAGACGATTTACGAGGGCGCGCTGGCTCTGGGGGCGACGCATGAGCGGAGCGTCTTCGCCGCCGTTCTCCCCGCCGCCCGCAGCGGCGTTCTCGCCGCAGTCATTCTTGGGGTTGGACGGGCCATCGGCGAGACGATGGCGGTGATCATGGTTGCGGGCAACCAGCCGTTGATCCCGACATCTCTGCTCAAGGGCGTTCGAACGTTGACCACGAATGTCGTACTCGAGATGGGCTATGCCGCCGACTTGCACCGCGAGGCGCTGATCGGCACGGCGCTCGTCCTCTTCCTGCTGACGCTGCTCGTCAACGGCAGCTTCTCTCTCCTCAAACGAAAATGAAAAGAAATCCCACATATTGCGGATCCCGAGCGCTTCGCGCGCTGGTTTGGTTCGCGGCGGCGTCGACTGTTGCGATCCTCCTGGTCATGATTCTGGATCTGACCATCAAGGGCCTTCCGTACGTCAAGGGTTCGCTCTTCGCCTGGACCTATACGTCCGAGAACGTGAGCCTTGTGCCGGCGGCGGTGAACACGCTGGTGATGACACTGGTCGCACTGTTGGTCGCTGTCCCGGCGGGAGTCTTTGCGGCGGTCTATCTGGTCGAATATGCCAAGCGGGGAAGCCGATTCGTCAATGCCGTGCGGCTCGCCGCCGAAACGCTGGCCGGCATTCCGTCCATCGTGTATGGACTCTTCGGAGCGATCTTCTTCGTGCGGCACCTGGGCTGCGGGAAGAGCCTGCTGGCCGGCAGTCTGACCCTGGCGGTGATGATCCTCCCGCTCATTCTTCGGACATCTGAAGAGGCGTTGCAGTCCGTGCCGGACATCTACCGCGAGGGCAGTTTCGGTCTGGGAGCCGGACGCGTCCGCACGGTCTTCCGCATTGTCCTTCCGGCGGCGGCCCCGGGTTTGTTCGCGGGCGTTCTGCTGGGCATCGGTCGCATTGTCGGCGAATCGGCCGCACTCGTCTTCACGAGCGGCACGGTCGCCCAGGTCGTGACCTCGTTGCTGGATTCGGGGCGGACGCTCTCCGTCCATCTCTACGCCATTTCGGGCGAAGGACTCTACATCGGCGAGACCTATGCGACGAGCCTCGTGCTCCTGCTGTTCGTCATCGCGCTCAATGCCCTGGCTGGGTTCATCCAGCGCAGGTTTGTCCGGAAAATCTAACAGGACCCCACACGAATGACAAAAACACTGAAGGAAAAGATCCGGATTGAGGATGTCAATCTTCATTACGGCACCTACCATGCGTTGAAAAACGTCAATCTGTTCCTGCCGGAGAAGGCGATCACCGCCTTCATCGGCCCGAGTGGATGCGGCAAGTCGACGCTGCTCAAATCGATCAACCGGATGAACGATCTGGTCGAAGGCTGTCGGATCGACGGATTGATCGCCCTCGATGGCGAGGATGTCTATTCGCCTGCGATGGACGTGAATCTGCTCCGCAAACGCGTCGGCATGGTCTTCCAGAAGCCGAATCCGTTCCCGATGTCCGTCTACGACAACATCGCCTTCGGCCCGCGGACCCATGGTATTCACGCGCGGAAGGAGCTGGACCGCATCGTCGAGCGTTCGCTTCGACAGGCCGCGATCTGGGATGAGCTCAAGGACCGTCTGGGCAAATCCGCGCTGGGACTTTCCGGCGGACAGCAGCAGCGGCTCTGCATCGCCCGCGCACTGGCGGTCGAACCGGAGGTCCTCCTGATGGACGAGCCGACGTCGGCGCTCGATCCCATCTCGACAGGCAAGATCGAGGAGCTCTGCCTCGATCTCAAGGACCGCTACACGATCGTGATGGTCACGCACAACATGCAGCAGGCACTGCGCATCGCCGACCGTACGGCCTTCTTCCTCCTGGGTGAGGTCGTAGAAGCCGGTCCGACTGAACGACTGTTCTCCAAGCCCGTCGACAAGCGGACGGAGCGGTACATCACTGGACGATTTGGATGATTGTGGTGAAAGGATGAAAGATGAAGTTGAATTCACGTTTTGACGCGCAGCTGCGCGATTTGAAACAGGCGCTTGAGGAGATGACCACGTTGGATCTCGATTGCCTGAACGAAGTCGTCCGGGCCCTGCTGACCGGCCAGTCCGATCCGGCGGAACGGGTGCGGTCTCTGGCGCTGGGAATCGACCGCGCCGAGCGCGACATTGAAACGCTCTGCCTGCGCATCCTGCTTCAGCGGCATCCCGTGGCGAGCGATCTGCGCCAGGTGTCGGGGACGCTGAAAATGATCACCGATCTCCAGCGGATCGGTCACCAGTGCTGCGACTTCGCCGACATTCTCCTGAAAGACGGTCCTTTTCTTCCCGATCATCTGCGGGAACTTGCGGATCTCGCCCATCCCGTCGTCGAGATGCTGGAACGGGCGTCCGCCGCCTGCTCACAGGCCGACGTGTCGGCCGCACAGCAGGTGATCCACTCAGACAACGAAGTCGACCGGCGCTATGCCTCCCTGCGGACGCGACTCGCGGAGACCATTCGAACGCATGCGACGGGCGATACCGATCGCCTGCTTGACGTGCTGATGCTCGGCAAATACCTGGAACGGATGGCAGACCATGTCGTGATCTTCGCCCAGTGGATCATCTTCTCGGTGACGGGGGAACGTCTTGTCCCGGAGGAGGATGCTGCTGCGGATCGACGTCGAGATGGCGGCGGAGGTCGGATTCTTCCAGGTCGAGGAAGTGCTGATGCGGAAGCTGTCCATGAGTCCGGCCCGGTCGTTGATTGAACGCTCCGCCGGCGTTGCGGGGCAAGACCGAAAATGCTATCCTTGAAAAGGCGCGTGACAGATTTCTCGTCGAAGGCTAACCTCTTTCTCACAGGCGTCGGACGAAATCCTGACAGGAGTTCTCTAAACTTGTCGCGACAGGAAAACGAGGGAATGACACCAATGAAACAGGATACGACGATGACAAGAAAGAGTGGATTGAAGGTCTGTGCGGCCGTTCTCATGCTGACGGGCGCTGTGTGGGCGGGCAAACCCGCAATCAACTACTGGACGGACTATCAGCTTGAATACGGGATCACCGACCGTCTGGCCTTCACGGCCGAACAGGAGAACTGGTACGACACGGATCGGTTCTATCTTGAAGAGACGATTCTCATGGCGAAGGTGAAGGTCTTCGACTGGTTCTCCGTGGCGGTTGGCGATCGCTTCGTCGACGAGCGGGAAGTCCATGATGGCAAGCGCCAGTGGCGGTACGAGAACCGTCCGACGCTGGACCTGCTCTTCAAACATTCGTACGAGGGGTTCACCCTGGATTGGCGGAACCGGTACGAATATCGGGACAAGGAGGGCGCGGACCGCGAGTGGATGCGTTTCCGCAACCGTCTGCGTCTGCGGACGCCCTGGAAGTGGACGGACTGGAAGATCAGCCCCTACGTCAGCGAGGAGCTCTACTATGAAGACCGTCACGGTCTTGCCAAGGACAAACGCCTGAACCAGATGCGGTCTCTCGTCGGACTCTCGATGAAACCGGCGGAGCACGTGACGATTTCGGTCTTCTATCTGCTGATGCACAAGCAGTCGAGCGACCGGGGCTGGCAGCCCATCCACGTTCCGGGCATCGAGCTCAAGCTGGACTTCTAATCCGGTGGACCGACTTGTCTCGCAGAGATGTTTGGCCGGATGTGTTAGTTAGTGTCTGCCCATAAAAGCCTCGATCCGGCGGCAGGTGCGGGGTTTCTCGCCGC
>JAEDMC010000193.1 GCA_016303225.1 Kiritimatiellia bacterium | reverse complement strand
GAAATCGGTCAAGAAGGTTTGCGCGAAAGTCAAGGAACAGACACTCAGCATCTTCAAGCCCGTGAAGAACGAGGAAGTGGTGCAGAGGGTCAACAAGATACTTGTCGGGTGGGGAAACTACTTCCAATGCGGATATCCGAGGAAGGCCAACATCTGAGGTGGCGGTATTTTTGGTATAATGACGGCAACGATTTAACTCAAACAAGGAGTGACGAAGATGGCGAAGATCAAATACGTGCTGGTGGGATTCGGCGGCATTGCCGAGAATCGTGTGGCGAAGGAAGGCTATGCCTGCGACAAGAAGCGCTTCAAGCCGCTGAAGAACGCGGTGCTGACGGGCGCGACGGACCTCAATCCCGCGCGTCAGGCGGCGGCGGAGGCGCTGGGCCTCAAGTGGTATCCCTCGCTGGATGAGGTTCTCGCCGACAAGGCGGTCGATGGCGTCTACATCGCGACGAACAACCGCAGCCACGTGCCGCTCGCCATGGCCGCGCTCAAGGCCGGCAAGCACGTGATCGTCGAGAAGCCGATTGCGACCTCGGTTGCGGACGCGAAGAAGCTCAACAAGCTTGCGAAGGCGAAGAAGCTCTCGCTCACCGTCGACCACATGATGGTCAACAACGCCTGGAACATCGCCGGCAAGAAGGCGATGGCCGCCGGCAAGCTCGGCAAGATCAACGACTGCTGCTACCACATGGAGTTCGCCTACGGATACGATCCGGCCGAGGCGGCGACGTGGCGCTGCTCGAAGGTCGAGGAAATGGGCGGCCCGATCGGTGACGTCGCGAGCCACTGCTTCTACGTCGCGGAATTCATGTTCGGCAAGAAGATCACGAAGGTCGCGGCCGTCTACTATCCGAAGACGATGAAAATCAAGGCCGAGGACGGCGCCTACATCAAGTTCTTCTTCGCGGACGGCACGCACGGCAGCGTGAACGCGGCGTTCTCCGAGCTCCGCGGCGGGCTCGCCGGGACGCTTACGAACCTCGGCTACGAGGTCTACGGCGACAAGGCGGCGATGCGCGGCTACGGCACGATGTTCCAGCTTTCGGGCTATACTGACGAACCGATCGCGATGCGTCTCGAGATCGACGACGGCAAGACCGTGACAAAGGTCTCGCCGACGAAGATCCAGAACATCTATTCGACTCTGATCGACGGACACGCGAAGAGCGTGCAGACGAAGAAGCTCCTGACGGCGGATGACGCGATCCACAACCTCGCGCTCTGCGCCGCGGCGCACGAGTCGGCGAAGAAGGGCGGCAAGGTCGTTAGGGTTAAGGGTTAAGAGTTAAGAGTGAAGAGTCTCGTGTCTTCAGTCTAATGTCTAAAGTCCTAATTTGGAGGTCAAGCAAATGAGAAAGATTGTGTTCGTTTTTGTGGCGCTGGTGGCGGCTTCGGTCGCCGTCGCCGGCGAGTTCAAGGCGGGGTTCGCGCGCGTGGACATCACGCCGCCGCTCGGGTCGTTCATGCCGGGCTATTACGTCGACCGGCGCGCGAAGCAGGTCTTGGATCCGCTCCAGATCAACTGTGTGGCGTTCTCGGACGGCAAGGAGATAGCCATCGTCCAGCAGTACGACACGGAAGGCATCTCGGATGCGGTTGCCAACCGCCTGCGCGACGCCATCGTCAAGGCGACGGGCGTCAAGCGTGACGCGATTCTCGTCCATGCCTCGCACACGCATGACGGCGGATTTCTCGCGCAGGACGCCGACCATGGCGCGAGCGCGACAGATGACGGCGTGCCGTCGACGGCGACGGATGTCGACCGTCTCTATTCCGCGCTTTGCGTTTCGCGCGCGGCGGACGCCGCGGTTGCGGCGATCGCCGACCTGAAGCCGGCGAAGCTCGGCGTTGGGCGTAGCGAGGCGAAGCGGATCTCGTTCGGCCGCCGGTACCTGATGAAGGACGGACGCGTCCTCACGAATCCCGGCACGAACAACCCCGACATCGTCAAGCCCGTCGGCAATCCGCCGGACGAGCAGGTGCAGGTCCTGAGGATCGACCGCGAGGGCGGCAAGCCCATCGCCGTCATCAACTTCCAGACGCATCCGGACGTCGTCGGGGGCGAGACGCTGACTGCAGACTGGCCGGGGCTCACGCGCACGGTCTTCGAGGCGGCGACGTTCGGTGACGCGCACGCGCTGGTGCTGAACGGCACGCAGGGCGACGTCAACCACTGCAACGTGATGCCGCGTCCGGGCGAGCTGAACGGGCTCAGGCGCGACTTCGACGACGTGGACCGCGGCTATGATCACGCCAAGCACATGGCGAACGTCATTGCCGCCGCGGCGCTCACGGTGTGGATGAAGTGTGCGCCGCTCGAGGCGGGCGACATCAGGTTCGGCGTCGAGAACGTCAGGGTGCCGTCGCAGAAGGCGAAGGACTCGGATGCGAAGAACCTCAAGTGGGCCGAGGACGTGTGGGCGCTGCACGAGAAGTCCGCCAAGGAGGGCGTCGCCGGCGGAGAGAAGGACTACGTCACGAAGAAGTACGGCTGGACCGGCATGGAGCTCACGACCGAGGTCGCGCGCGCGGGTCGCATCCGCCGCCTCGCGAACGGTCCGGACTTCTTTGAACTGCCGATCACCACGGTCGCGATCGGCAAGGCGGTTGCATTCGCCGGCTTTCCGGGCGAACCGTTCAACGACATCGGCAAGGCGGTGAAGAAGGGCTCGCCGTTTGGTCTCACGCTCCTCTCCTGCCTTACGAACGGCAGTCGCGGCTACTTCCCGTTCTCGGACGCCTTCAGAGAGGGTGGTTACGAATCGGCGACGTCGCCGTTCGGTCCGTCGGTCGCCGATGACCTTGTTGCGGGCGAGCTGAGGCTTTTGAACCGTCTTTGCAAGTAAGAAGGCTAGTTGACCTCTCCTGGGTCTTCTTCTGGATTTCCACCGTGACCTTGGGCGGCGGCATGGCGATGCTGCCGCTCATGGACAAGGAATTCGTCGAGAAGCGCGGATGGCTGACGGAACAGGAGATGGTCGATATCGTGGCGGTGATGCAGTCCCTCCCGGGACTCATTGCGGTCAATATGGCCGTCCTGATCGGCTATCGCGTGATGGGGACATTGGGGGCGTTGGCCGCTGCGTTCGCGTCTGTCCTCTCGCCGTTCGTGATCGTCGCAGGAATTGCCGCGGGACTCGCCTCGCTCTCCGATTCGCAGACGCTCTCGCACATCTTCCTGGGCGTGCGGGCGGGAACGGCGGCGCTCATCCTGATGTCCCTCGGCAAGCTGGTCAAGACGGTTTGCACCGGTCCGCTCTCGTGGGTTCTCTGCGGCATCGGATTCCTGGCGGCGGTCGTCTTTCGGATTGACCTGACCCTGGTCATTGCGTTCGGTTTCCTGACGGGACTCGGATTCGTGGTGAAGAACGCACTGAAGGAGGCGAAGAAATGACGCTCCTGAAGCTGATGTTGGTCTTCGCCAAGGTCGCGGTCCTGACCTTCGGGGGCGGGTACGCGATGGTGCCGATCTTCGAGAACGAGCTGGTTAGGAACCATGCGTTTCTCACGGCGGACGAGTTTGCAAATCTCGTCGGACTCGCCCAGGTGACGCCGGGACCGATCGGTTTCAATTCCGCGACCTACGTCGGCATGGCGCAGGGCGGACTCGCGGGGGCGCTTGCGGCCTCGCTCGGCGTCGTGATTCCCTCGATTGTCATTTCGCTGCTCGTCGCGGTCTTTCTCCGCCGTGCGGCGGATGCGCAGTGGATGAAGCTTCTCATGAAGGGCGTTCGGCCCTGTGTCGTCGGCATCATCGGGGCGGCTGTCGTCTTTTTCGCCCGCACCGCGCTCTGCTGGCAGGGCGCGGTCATTTTCGCGGCGGTCGTTCTCCTGCGCTGGAAGCTCCCGAAGCTTAATCCGCTTTGGTCATTGGCGCTTTCGGCTCTGCTCGGATACGTCCTCTTCCTTTAACCTCAGACTTCAAACCCTCAAACTTTTAACCTTAAACAACCATGCTTTCGCAGATTCTTGAATTCGCCATGTTGTTCGCGTTCGGATTTTCCTGGCCGTTTGCCATTGTCCGCACGTACCGCGCGAAGCGCGTGGACGGGAAGAGTCCCGCGTTCATGATCATCGTTCTCGTCGGCTATGCCTGCGGCATCGCCGCGCATCTTGTGGAAGGAACGAAGCTCTGGCTCTGCTGGATTTATCTTGTCGACATGGCGCTCGTTTCAACCGATCTGACGCTCTACTTCCACTATAGCAAGAGGCGCGGAGCATAAGTCCCCGCGCCTCTGCGTCTCTGTGTGATTTTTACTGCCGTGTCTAAGCTTCGGCTTACTTGTCCATGTGGACGGTCAGCTGCGGGAACGGGATGTTGATGCCGTTCTTCTCGAACGCGGACTTGACCGCGACCTGCACGTCGTTGTAGACCTTCCAGTAGTTCGCACCATCGCTCCACGGACGGACGTTGAGCGTGACGGCGCTGTCCGCGAGCTGTGCGACGAAGACGGCCGGTGCGGGATCGGCGAGGACACCCGGCACGGTCGGCAGGGTTTCCAGTGCGATCCGAATCGCCTTCGCGACGTCGCAGCCGTAGTCGATGCCGATCTGGATGTCGACGCGGCGGCTGCCGAGCGCGGAGAAGTTGGTGATCGGGCTGCCCCAGGCGGACTTGTTGGGGATGACGACCTTCTTGTTGTCGGCGGTGGCGAGTTCGGTCATCATCATGTCGACCTTGGTGACGACGCCCTCGAGTCCGGCGACAATGACGTAATCGCCGAGCTTGAACGGTGCGTTGATGGCAATCATCAGGCCCGAGGCGAGGTTGCCGAGCGATTCCTGGAAGGCGAAGCCGAGAATGAAGCCGGTGACGCCGAGGCCTGCGATGATCGGCCCGACGTTGACGCCGAGCTTGCCGAGGATGACCACAATGAGAACGGCCCAGCAGATCTTTGACGTCGCGTTGCGGACAAAGGTGCCCAGAAGCGAGTTCTTGACCTTCCCTTTCTCCACGGCTTTGCCGACGGCCGCGACGATCATCTTGATGACGAGCGCGCCGACAACGAGAATCACGAGGGCGGAGATGAGGTTGATCGCAAAGGAGAGCCCCTTGTCCGTGAGCCATTGGAGCGCCTGCTGCCAGAGCTCCTGGCCCTGAGAGAGTTGTTCATTGAATCCCTGGCAAAGCACCGTCGAGACGTTTGTCGCCGCTTGAACTGCTTCGTT
>JAEDMC010000012.1 GCA_016303225.1 Kiritimatiellia bacterium | reverse complement strand
CGGCGCGGGGAAAATGATGGGCATCGCACTCGTCGATCACATCATCATCACGGAAAATTCGCACTACAGTTTCGCCGACAACGGGCGGCTCTGTAATCAAGGAGGAAAATTAGCGGGCTGACCCCCTTGCATTCTGCGGAGAAAAAGAGTATACTATGTCTCGTTTTCGGTTCTTGGGGCTGTAGCTCAACTGGATAGAGCATCAGACTACGAATCTGAGGGTTGTGGGTTCGACTCCCGCCAGCCCCGCCATCTCCGAAGACACCAGATTGCGGGGTGGAGCAGCCTGGTAGCTCGTCAGGCTCATAACCTGAAGGTCGTTGGTTCAAATCCAGCCCCCGCTACCAACAAGAATGGTCAATGTTTACAAGACATTGGCCGTTTTTTGTAGGCCGACATGTAGACGAGGAGGTAGACGAGGATGAGCTTATACAGAAGACCGGGAAGCAATGTGTGGTGGATGAACATCTACCGTGGGCCGGGAAGAAAGCGCATCCAGAAATCAACCGGAAAGACAAACGAAGCCGAGGCAAGGATCATCGAGCAGGGATACATGTCGATGAACAAAGGCGAATCAACAAGGGAACGCCTGCTGAAACTCGTCGACCTGATGTGTCCAGCAGAGACAGCCGGACTCGAACTCAAGGGTCTGAGCGCATGGTACAGAGCATGCGCCGAAGACGAGAAGATGAAGATCTCGAAGAAAGGACTGGACGACCGGTGCAACCTCTGCGGCCGACTGTACGAATGGGCGAGACGAGAAACGAGATGCAATGTAGTGGACGACGTGACGCCACCGATCGCCTGGGCGTTCTCGCAGCACCTCGGGAAAGAAGGATGCTCGACGAAGAGCCGGAACGACTACGTCAGCTCACTCGGAACGGTCTGGAAAATGCTGATCAAACGAGCGAAGGCGACGACGAATCCGTGGGAGAACGCGAAGGTGCAGCGGAACCACGACGAAGAAGAACACGGACGAGCGTTCACAAGGGATGAGGTGACACGCCTGCTAGCCGAAGCGAAGAAAGCAGGACACGAATGGTACGAGGCAAGCGTCATCGCGCTCCACACCGGAATGCGCCTGACGGACGTCAGGTTCTTTCAATGGGACGAAATCGACTTCGAGAGCGGATGGATACACTACCGGCCGAAGAAAACGATTAGGCACAACATCAAAGTCGACGTGCCAATCCACCCGGTACTGCGCCGATTGCTTGACGAGCTCGCGCACAACCGAGCGAACGAAGAATGGGTGCTGCCGGAGAGACACAAGAACGACTGCAAGAAATACTTCCGAGGCGACGTTCCGTTCAAGACGATCATCGAAAGAGCCGGCATCGAGCCGAAGCCGGGAGAGACGATCACGTTCCATTGCTGGCGCCACACATTCGACACGCGCCTCGCAGAAGCCGGAGTCGAGCAGGACGTGCGCATGCAGATGACCGGACACACGGTCAAGGAAACCGAGCGCATCTACAACCACGACAAGACGCGCCTCGAGAAAGCGATCGCGGCGATGGCATAAGGCGAGCGCAGCTCACGCATCATTCGACGTGATTGCCGCGAAACGTTTTAGAAATCGCGATGCAAACGTTGAACAGAAGAAGCAAGACAAACGAACAGATTGCGTTTACAGCGACAAGGGGAAAAGCGATAATCAGAAAAGGATCAAACTTGCGCTTCTGATTTTGCGAAGAAGAATCCTCCCGCGAATCGAGATACGGATTGAATGCATCGGCGGTCGCCTGATCAACCTCGGCATCAGTGTAGCCGAACTCGTAAGCAGACGAACGAATCTCACGCGAAGACAATAACGGATGCGATTTTATAAAACGCACCAACCAACGGCGACGATCAGCATCGTCACGAAGCTTCTGCGAGAACATTGCCACACCAAAATTATATCAAATCGGCATAGATGAAAAATAGCAGAAATATAGATTTACCCTATAGACAGGTCAAGTGACCTTGTGGTATACTGTACGCCAGAGACAAGGAAGGGATAGACGGATGAAGGAAAAAGCGATAGACAGAAGGATGGCCAGCGCGACGGTGGACATCGAGATATGTAAGAAGGTCGAGAAGAAATACAGGCACGACGAGAAGGACTCCCTCTCGGTGATCTACGCAAGAGCACTCGAGGATTCGGTTCGCGACGTGGTTCTGACCGCGAAAGACTACAAAGATATAGCCGACGAGATCGAACGAAACCGTAAACAGCGCGAGCACAAGCGCAACAACGCAAAATAAGAAAGGGCCACGAAATGAAGCACATCACAATCAACGGAGCGGACGTTGAGATCAGCCCCAAGATCTACAAAAAGATCGAGAAGATAGCTTCGGAGAAAGGATTGACCTTCGCCGAAGCGATATCTTTATGCCTCCATAAGGTCAAGTGACCTAATCGCCCGGCACGACACAGCCGGAAAATTTAAGACCCCAAAAGGTCAAATGACCCAACAAGGAAAGGAAAAGGAAAGGGAAGGCGAAGTGAAGTACAAGGCATGCGAGCACTGCTGGGAAGACTGCAAGAGAGAAGTCGATCGGATGAAGATCGAGGTCTTCAGCGCGAAGGAAAAACAGCGAGACGCCGAGGAGCGGCTCGGCAAGCACCTCGAGGGGATCGACTGGGTGTGGGTCGTCAGGTGGACGACGCCCAGCCGAGGAACGTTCGAGTGCGAGGCGACACACGCGCACCTCCGCGTATGCGACAGCCGCGAGGACGCGCTGGCGCTCGTCAGGAAAATCCGAGAGGCAATGGGCAAGATCAGGGAAGAAGCAAACAAACACTTCGGACCTTGCTTCGGAGGCGGGAGCGACGAGCACCCGCAAGTGTGCGGCGAGTACGTGGACTTCGGCGGCGGCTACTCGGTCGCCATCCAATGCCGCGCACTCAACCACTCGCCGTGCGCGTACGGACGAGTGTTCGACATCGACGGAAACGAACTGAAGGAGGACAAGTAAGATGGAAGTCGTGTACCAGGAGACGAAGGACGGCGAGCGGCAGCTCGAGCTGTGGGACGAAAGCGGAAAGGTCTGCACGTGCACGGACGTCGCGGACGTCTGCAAGATTGAGGCGATCGCGGAGGTCGTGAACTTCTTCGAGAACGCCGCGAACGAGATCGAGATCATCAGGAGCCACGCGGCCGCGAAGGCCAGGGCCAAGGAAGGGAGGGCGGAATGACCTACACCGGAATGCAGATGGCCGGACTCGGAACGATGTGCCTCGCGGCCGGAATCGGGATCGGGGCGATCGGGATGCGGCTCATCGAGGCGATCGCAGAGCAACGCGAGGACAAAGCCGCCGAGGAACAGGCGAAGAACTACGGACTCTGCGGATTCGGGAGGTAAGCGTGATGGACGGACAGGAACTGACAAGACGGATGAGGGAAGCGCTGGAGTCGTTAATCGGAACGGTCAGCATCGAGATCGGCGACGCAACCACGTTCGAGCAGCAGCTCGGAATGGACTACCTCGACATCTACGAGTACGAGATGACGCTCGAGGAGGAGTTCAACATCGACATCGCGGACGAAGATGGCATCGACGAGGCGAAGACCTTCGGCGAGCTGAAGGCGATCGTCGAGCGGAAGCTGAAGGAGGGCGGCCGGTGAGCGAAGAGGAGAAGGCGAAGGAGCGCGAGCGGATCGAGAGGGACCGAATCGTGAACTTCGGACAGTAAACAGATTTAACGGCCCGGGCGGGCCGATCCTTCCCGCCCGGGCCAACTAAAAGACAAGGACAACGAAAGGAAATGAAAATGAAAAAGAACATGAACAAGAGCAACAGCGCGGCGAATACGGAAATCGTCCGGACGCCGGTGGACATCGACATCAAGGACCTCAACCACGCGCCGTGGAACCCGAGGCCGAAGATCGAGAAGAAGGACGTCGCCGAGCTTGCCGCGTCCATCGAGGCCGGAGGACTGATCCACCGGATCGGCGTGTGGAAGAACAAGAAAGGCAAGTTCGTCGTGATCGACGGCAACCGGCGACTCGAGGCGCTCAAGGCGATCGGCAAGAAGACGGCGCCGTGCGACATCCTCGAGATCGACGAGACGAAGGCGCGCGAGATGACGATCACGGCGAACCTCCAGCGGACCGACAGCGACCCGTTTATGATGGCCGACAACATCCGGCAACTGAGGGACAAGGGACGGACGATCGAGGAAATCGCCGCAGCGCTCGGCAAAGGGGTCAACTGGGTGTGGAAGCGCCTGCAGCTCACGAACATTGCCGACTGCTGGAAGAAGGCGCACACGAGCGGAGAGGTGACGTTCACGCTGGATGCGCTCGAGAAGATTAGCCGGTACTCGAAGGAACTGCAGGAGGAGGTCTTCAAGGACGACTCCTACGACAGGAACGAAGAGGGCGACACGACCTGGGCCGACATCAAGTGGCAGTTCGAGCATGCGGAAAAAAATCTCGCCACCGCGCCGTTCGACAAGAGCGAATGCAATAACTGCACGAACAACACGGCGACGCAGCCGATCCTGTTCGACCTCGGAGAGGAGAACGGAATCGACGGCAAGGGCGGCATCTGCGGCAAGTGCACGAACAAGGAGTGCTTCATGAAGAAGTACGCCGAGCACACGAAAGCCGAGAAGGAGAAGATCGAGGCGAAGACCGGCGAGAAGATCAAGGCCGTAGCCTACTCCTGGAACATCCCCGGCAACAAGACCGAAAGGAAGACGAAGAAGAACACAACCCCGTACATCGTGAAGGAAGGCGGCCTCGAGAAGATCTACTGGGGCGAGAAGAGCGAGCAGGAACAGAAGCCCGCCAAGACAGACGAGGAACGCGCGGCCGAGAAAGAGGAGAAGCGGCAGAAGAAGATCCTGAAGGGAGCGTGTAAGAAAGTCCAGGAGTGGGCCGAGAAGAACCTCGAAGCCGCAATCAAGGGCATCGTGAACGGCGGCCCGGAGATGGACATCCTCGCGACGAAGATCTCGGACGCGCTGATCAGCGACCTCTACGGATACGACGACGCGAAGCAATGCGCCATCATCTGGAAGACGCTGATGACGGACGTCGCCGACATGACGGGAGACGAGATGGGTGCGCTCACGCAGATGTGGGAATCGCTCGAGAAGGCCCACCAGGAAGAGGTCGCAGAGGAACGGCAAGCGGATGACGGCGAAGAGAAGGATGACGGCCTCGACGAAACGGACGGCGACCTCTAAGGAAAGGAAGGACAAATGGCGCTCAAGAAGGTCCTGCAACTGAAGGTCAGCGAGAGGAAGTATCTCGTGGGATTCGAGAACTACGTCCGGACACGGCTCTCGCCGATCACAATCAACGGAGAGGAGCGCGCACCGAGGCCGGACTCGGTGCGCAAGGTCCTCTCCGGAGAACGCGAGTCGAAGCGGCTCCTGCTGGACATCTTCCAGAACGGGACCGACCTCATGCAGCACCCGTCGGTCTGCTCGAAGGTGAAGAAGGTCTTTGCCTACTGGCAGAAGCACGGCGAGTTGCCGATGAGCTACGGGGACTGGAGGAAATAAAATGGCTGGAGCGAAGAAGAAGGCGAACGTGGACTTCACGGCGACGCTCGGGAAGGAGCGCAAGGAGAAGTTCATCAGGATAGCCGAGAGCGAGAACCGAACGATGTCCGGGCAGCTCAAGGCATGGATCGACAACACGCCCGACCCGATCGGACCGGGCAACGCAAACAGGAACTGAGGAGAAAAGACATGAACGAGGCAAGGAACAACCAGGAAAGCTTGAAGGTGGCGAACATTAAGGAGAAGATCAGGTTCGCCATGACACAGATGAAGCGGATCAGCGAGATCGCCGCAAGCCCGAACTGGGCGAAGCTCAATCCGATTGAGCAGGAATTCTACGCGGCGGAGAACGCAGCGTGGAAGACGGTGGCGAGGATCGTGAACATCAGGCTCAAGATCGAGCTCGGCAAAGCGGCCAAGGCGAAGGCGATGCAGGCGGCCACGCCCGGAGGCGCGGCCGGTCAGGACGCGGGGAGGCCGCGGCAAGGCTGGAAGCCGAAGGCGGGCTGGAAGCGCCGGTAAGGAGCCGCAATGGACACGGATCTTCACCTCAGATACCGGAAGCTCGTCGCGGAATACTACGACGGGGACGAGAAGCCGTTCTGCGTGATCGCACACGCGGCTGACGGCCACACCTACTTCTTAGACGATGTCGAGGTGAGGCGATGCAGGTGTGCGAAGTGGACGCACGAGGACTACCGCTACACGGAGAACGAGGTCAGGTACCGCAGGGAGACATGGACGGGTCCTGGAGACGGCATCGCGTTCGTGACGAATGAGGACAAGCGGATCAAATGATCGACATACGATACCTCCTGCTGGTGCGGGAAGACAAGAGGCTCCAGAGCGTCAACTACAAGACGCGGCTCGTACTCTACGCACTCTCGTCCAGATTGGACGACAAAGGCGGCTGCTTCCCCTCCCAAGAGCAGATAAGCAAGGATACCAACCTCAGCGTCCGGAGCGTCCAGAGGGGCATTAACGAGGCCGTGGACTGCGGATTCCTGACCAGGGACCTTCGGCTCGGAGGAAAGAGCAACTACTACACGTTCCCGTATGTCGACAACCATTGGCAAGTTATCAACATGAGGCCGATGCAACGCGACCAGCTGGCGCATAGCCCCCAATCAGGCGAAAAAGCAATGCGACAGATAGACGCCCAGAGTGCGACAGGCGGACGCATAGAACACGACCAGTTGGCAGACGAAGTAATACCAATTAAGGGAAACAATAACTCTCTCTCTCTTAGGCAAGCAACAACACGCCAAGTAGACGCATTGCCTGTAGACAACGACTGGGACGGCTCGACAAAACCAGCAACGAGAGAACACCTCGTGATGATCAAAAAGTGGTGTGCGACAAAAGGTCTCACACCCGAGAAGACGAGAGAATTCCTGCGAATCAACAACCTCTCGCACTGGAACCAAGTGACTCAACTCTGCCCGGTTCCCGACATGATAGACAACTTTGTGGATCTGTGGAAGCAAAACGACCCGGAAGGATACGCATACGTGATCGAGCAGAGAATAGAGGCGAAGCGCAGGGCCGAAGACGAGAGAGTCCGCAGAGAGATCGAGAAGGAGCGCAAAGATGGATAATCCCCAACAAAACCCAACAAAAGAGCTTGAAACACAGATGAAAGCGGTGAAAAAGGTTCAGCCGCTTTTCGAACTTCCGCCCGTAGACCACCTGATGCCGACCGACTCGGTGCAGCTCTTCCCGAAGAAGAGAGCGGAACCGGGAGCGAAGCCGCTGAAGAACCGGAAGCGCGAGGCGTTCTGCGAGGCGCTCACCGGATGGGGCGGAAGCGGGAAGCGAATCGAGAACTACAGGGCCTACGAGATCGCCTACGGCAAGACCGGAGCGACAGCGAGAAGCGAGTCGACCCACCTTCTCGCAATCCCGGAGGTGAAAGAGCGGGTCGAATACCTCGAGAGGAAGGTCGCCGAGGCGAAGCACCACGACTACCTTGCCGCGCAGCAGAGCTTCGACGAGTTCAGGCTCGGCCTCGTTGAGAAGGCGAAGTCGAACTCAAAGCTCGCACCGCTCGCGCTCGCCGCCGCCCGCGACTTCGAGAGAGCGCACGGACTCGATGCGGCAGCGCCGGAAAAGACTACCACCACGGTGGAAGAGTCGGCCGAGGTGACGAAGAAGGCCGAGGTGCTGCCCGGACTGATAGCGAGCTTGAAGCGGGTGGTCAAGACCACGAGACAGCAGTAAACGAAAGGACCGACAAAATGACGAAAGAAGAAATCAGGGCGCTCTGCCTGAAAAAGAAGATAACGAAGAAGCGGCTGACCGAGCTCGGATACACGAAGGTGTACGGACTGAAGATTCCGCTCGAACTGCTCACCGACCAAGAGCTCGAGGAAGGATACCGATACGTGGGAAGCTGCGCCGACGAGGCCGCCTTCTTCGACAACGACAGGAAGTGGCACATCCTCTGCGATTCCGAAAGCGCCATAAAGAGGGAAATCGAAAAGCGAAAGGCCGCCAAGTGAAAAAACCGAAGTGCGAATACTGCCTGCAGCAAGGACAGATCAGGAACAGGACGGTCGAGGACGGATGCGTGTTCTGCATGACGCTATGGCACGACGTCGACCCAGACGAGAGCTGCAGCGACTGCGCGAACAACGCGGACTTCACAAACGGAGAAGAAGACAATGGCTGACAAGAGCAAGAAGGAACTGATACGCCACTACAGGCGGGTGCTGATACGAATTGCACACGAGACGCAATGCCGAAGGGCTTACGACATCGCAATGGACGAACTCGGACTCGAACACGCTGGAGAACTGCAGGCGCTCGCCCGAAAGGAGAAGATAGACAGATGACGGAAGAGGAGCAGATCGCGGCGATCAGGTCGCTCACGCGGGACGAGACGATCGAACTCTACACCGACATCGTGTCACGCGGGAACGCGGACGAGATCCGGTGGATGGCGAGGAACGACCGGTACTTCCTGCTCGGAGTGCTGATGGAGCGGCCCGACGTCCTCGGAGTGGCGAAGCCCGGAACGAGCGAAGAGCGCAACGAAGCGATACGCAGGAAGGCGCAGTGGTGCTTCGAGAGGTGCCGAGAGGTCGAGAACGATCCGGAAGGATGGCTCGACCTCTGGTCGCGCTTCCACTACAAGTCGACGATCATCACCGAGGCCGGATCGGTGCAGGAGATACTGAAGGACCCGAACGTGACGATCGGCGTCCTCTCGTACAACAAGCAGACGGCGAACAAGTTCGTCGGACAGATCATGCGCGACCTCGAGCGCAAGACGCTCGTCGCCTACTTCCCGGACATACTCTACGACAAGCCGCCGAGGCAGAACTGGTCGACGCAGACAGGACTCATCGTCAAGCGGACGAGCAACCCGAAGGAACCGACCCTGCAGGGATCGGGCCTCGTCGACGGACAACCGGTGGGCGCACACTACTCGCTGCGGATATACGACGACGTGGTCGTGCCGACGTCGGTGACAACGCCAGAGCAGATCATGAAGACGACCGAGGCCTGGGAGCTCTCGCTTGCGCTTGGGACGGACGACGGCGGGCGCGAGTGGTACGCTGGGACGCGATACCACCCGGACGACACCTACTCGGAGATACTTAAACGCGGAGCGCTGAAGGAGCGCAGGCGGCTCTGCGTCGACGCGGACGGACACGCGACGATGATGATGGACAACGCGCTCGAGAAACTGCGCTCCCGAATGGGAAGCGCGACCTACGGAGCACAGATGATGCAGAACCCGGTAAGCGAAGGCGTCCGCGCATTCAGCGAACACGACCTCATGTACTACGACGAGATGCCGAGGCGGTCGACGATGAACGTCTACACGTTCATCGACTCGGCCAAGGCGAAGAAGGAGCACTCAGACTACACGACGATGCTCACGGTCGGATTCGGCTGGGACAACAACTACTACCTCCTCGACATGATCAACGACAGGATGTCGCTGACAGAGAGAACGAACTACCTCTTCAGGACGCACCGGCAATGGAACCCGAACGACGTGTTCTGGGAACAGGTCGGAATGGCCTGCGACGTCGAGCACGTGCAGGAACAGATGGGGCCACGATACCAGAACTACAGATTCGCGCTCCAGGAACTGCCGAGGTCGGGACCCGGATCGAACAAGCAGGACCGCATCATGTCTCTCCAGCCGGTGTTCGAGCAGCACCGGTGGTGGGTGCCGCGCGTCATGAAGAAGATGTGCTCCGACGGAAACGTGCGGGACATGATCGAGCGGCTCGTCGAACAGCTCAAGAACTACCCGGTCGTAAACCACGACGACATCCTCGACCCGATGGCTGACGTGAACGACAAGTTCGTTCGTGAGCGGACGCACTGGCCGAAACCGAAGGACAGGATCGAGGACGCAGAGACGGAAACGTCGAACACCGAATGGGATCCGTTCGGATAGGACGTGCACGTCCCGACGTGAATCGCGCAGACGGCGCGAACGAGCGGCATCCCGTCGGGACGCCGCCGTCGCTTTTACGGCGCGAAAACCTGTCAAGCGGAAAATGAAAAAAACTTCATTTTGAACGCGCGACCAGCGAAAACAAAGGGCGAAACGAATAAAAAAGTTTTTCGGCATTTCCGTCGGGACGGAGGCGGCCAGATTTGTCTTGCGAAAAGCCCATGATAAGATATATGCATCGGGCGAGCGGCGGAGTTCACGGTGAACGAAGGCAAGCCAGAACCGAAAGGAGAAGACGTCATGGGCGGAGGCGGAGGCGGAGGAATGAGCTCTGAGCAGCGCTACTACCAGCAGCAGCAGCTCGAGATCCAGAAGGAGTCGCTCGAACTCTCGAAGCAACAGCTCGAGAACGCGAAGAACTCGGTTACCGAGCCGGTCAAGTCGGCCGAGTCAGCGATGGCCGGCGCGGCAGACTCGACGGTCAGGGCGGCACAGCTCCGGCGCGGCATCGCGTCAACGTTCAATCGCGGGACGGCGTTCTCTACCACGAGCGGCGGAACGACCAGCGGAACTGCAACCAAGCTCGGAGGCTGAAGCAGATGGACACGGCGGGCATCAAGATGTACGAGCGCGACGGAAAGCGCAAGAGGATCATCCCGTTCAAGGCGAACGAGGACGACCTCCTCGAATGGCTCTCCCGCCGCGTCCAGTCGATGAAGGCGGTTCGCCGAGAATTCGAACCGCTCTGGAGAGAGATCCGCCAGTACATCGAGCCGTCGATCGGTCTCGGCCTTCTCGAGCAGAAGGACAGGAACAAGACGGCCGCAGAAAGAGGCGACAAGAAGATCCTCAACTCGGAGCCGAGGATGATGGCACACCGCTACGCGGCAGGAATGCAGAGCGGCATCACGAACCCGATGCAGCCCTGGTTCCAGTTCGTGGCAAAGAACGACGAGGACGAGGTCGTCGAGAGGGAAGACCTGAAGAAGTTCCTCGCGACCGTCACCCGCAGATGCGGAAAGGCGATGCAGACCGGAAACATCTACCAGACCACGGACCAGGTGTACCTCCACTCGGCCGTGTTCGGAACCGCCTGCTGCCTACTCCTTCGCGGAGAGGAGCCGGGCGAGGCGTTCCTGCACCTCATCGACGAGGGCGACTACTGGATCGCGGAGGACCGCTTCCAGCGCGTCAACCAGTGCCTGCGCCGCGTCGAGATGACCGTGGACCAGGCGGCCAACGAGTTCATGCTGTCGTCGCTCCCGAACCAGTGGCAGGACCTCTACGAGAAGGGAAAGCTCGAGGAGCGCGTCACGGTCTGGAACCTGATATGCCCGAACGACGGAAGCGACAAGTTCAAGGACATCAGGGAAGACGCCCCGTTCGCATCGATCTACTGGATGGAAGGCGGAGAGCAGAATTCCGTCAAGAGAGAGCTTCTCGACATCCGCCCGTTCGGATACAACCCGATCATCTGCTACCGCCACCGCCACTGCGGATCGGTCTACGGAAAGGGAATCGGGGAGATGTCCCTTCCTGACATCAAGGAGGTGCAGCGGCTCGAGGAGGCGAAGCTGCGATTCATCTGGGACGAGCTGACGCCGGCGCAACTCGCTGACTCGTCGCTCAAGGGACACGTGAACGACTTCCCCGGAGGCGTGACCTACTTCGACGGGCTAGCCAACAACACGGCCTCGCCCGTCCGCCGCCTCCACGAAACGCGCGAGAACGCGGGAGGCGTCCAGGTGCAGATAGAAGCCGTCCTCCAGAGGATCGGGCGGATGTGGTACAACGACCTCTTCGCGGCGATGCTCAACATCAACGCAGCGAACGCGAAGCAGCTCACCGCAAGGGAAGTGAACGAGATCAGCGGCGAGAAGGTGACGCTGCTCGGCCCCGTCCTGATGCGGATGGATCACGACTTCCTGACGCCGCTCACCGATTCCGTGTTCGACATCCAGTACGCGGACGGATTCGTGACGGACGTCCCGGACGAGTTCACGAGCGGATACATGGAGATCGGGACGCAGTACGTCTCGACGCTCTACACCGAATCCGTGGCGAACCTCAAGAAGCGCGGCATATTCAACATCCTCGACGTCGTCGGGATGGTCGCGCAGGTGAAGCCGGAAGTGGTCGACAAAGTGGACGCGGACAGGGTCGTCGACGAATTCGGAGCAATCTATCCGGACGCTGCGCGAATCATCGTCGAGACGAAGACGTGCGCAAGGATCCGCGCACAGCGGGCGCAGGCACAGGCCGAGCAGGTGCGGGCCGCGCAGATGGCTGAACTGTCGAAGACGGCCGGAGCAAACGCGAAGGCGCTCTCAGAGGCGAAGCTCGGAAACGGAAACGCGCTCGACGCGCTCATAGCAAAGGCTGGCAGGTAAAATGGACATCGACGAAATCGAACGGCAGAAGCGATACCAGGAACGGCAAAAGGAACTGTCGGCCCGGTTCGACCGAGAAGACATCCAGCAGGAGAACGCCGACCTCGAAGCCGTGCTCTCGACGGCAGCGGGCCGTAGGATATTCGCATCCATATTCGGTCGCGGATACGTGTTCGGAAGCGTCTTCAAGAACTGCCAGAACGACCCGACCAAGCTCGCATACGAAACCGGCCGCAGGGAATTCGCCGCCGACATCTACCGCAAGGCGAACATGCTGCAGCCGGAACTCACGCTGAAGGCGATCAACGAGCGCAACCAGCTCTTCCAGAAACGGAAACGCGAATTTGACGAACTCAAGACCGAGTTCGATAACGAAGGAAAGGGATACTGACATGAACCGACTGATGATGATGCAGTGGCGGCTGATGGACCCCGAACCGGGAGCCGGAGGCGGAGCGGGCGACGAACCGGCGAAGACGGAGCCGACCAAGACGGAACCGGCGAAGACGGAGCCGACCAAGACCGAGCCGACGAAGACCGAACCGGGAGCCGGAGACGGAGCGGGCGGCGAACCGGCGAAGACGGAGCCGACCAAGACGGAACCGGCGAAGACCGAACAGGCGGTCAACCTCATGGACGACGAAACCGGCGGAGAACCGGCGAAGACCGAACCTGGAGCCGAGGACGCGAAGACGCCGACGGACGAGGAGCAGAAGACGTTCCGCGAAGCGATCAAGACGATCGACATCGGCGAAGGCGTCAAGTGGGACGATCCCGCCCTCTCCGCGATGACACCAGAACTGATGCGGCTCTCCGGCGGTGACCCGAAGAAGGCGGAAGGCATCGTCAAGGCGTACACCTCCTACCAGCAGGAGCAAGTCCGCAAGTTCAACGAGGCGAACGACAAGTTCCTCAACGGCCTCGTCGACCAGTGCAGGCAGCGCTTCGGGGCCGACCTCAAGCAGGTCTGTACGCTCGCCAAGGAAGGCGGAAGAAGGATTTTCGGTGATGAGCTGTGGAACGTAATGAAAAAGGAGCGGGCATTCGCCAACAACCCTGACATCATCGAGAGGCTGGCCGCGTTCGGTCGTTCGACAAGGGACGATCCGGGTGCGACCAAAAAGGAAACCGGAACCACCGGACGTTCGAGCGATTGGCGCGAGAACATGTACGGCGGGGCCAAAAAGTAAACCGTCCCAGGGCGCAAGCCGTCAGGACACAATCAAGGAGCAAAGAGAATGATTCTCGATCCGAAGCGGAACCCTACCCTCCGCGACATCAAGATGGGTAAGGTCGACGGCCAGTACGACAACGACATTGTCGATCTCGCCCTCGAGTCGAATCCGATCGCCGGCCACTTCGTCGTCACGACGGCGAACAACGGCGTCAACAACACCACCACGATCCGCACCGGCTACCCTGAGGGCACGTGGGTCGGCTACTACGACGGCGCCCAGCCGACTAAGGGCACGAAGAAGCAGGTCACCGACTCGGCCGGAAAGCTCGAGCACCTCATCCAGGTCGACAAGAACCTGATCGAGGAGTCGGGCGACGAGGCCGCCGAGATGGGCGACGAGGCGTTCGGCCACTGCGAGGCGATGACGCAGGAGATCTGCGAGTGCTTCTTCTACGGCAACACGAAGGTGAACGGGAAGAAGTTCAACGGCCTCGGCCCGGTCTACTCCGAGCTCTGCAGCGCCACCTCGACGAACAAGGACGCGAGCTACTACACGATCGGCGCGACCCGCTCGCAGTCTCCCGACTCGACGCACCTCCGCTCCATCTGGCTCGTCGGCTGGGGCCGCATGGGCACCCACCTCTTCGCGCCGAAGGGCACGACCCTCGGTCTGAAGCGCGGCCCTGTCACGGAGCGCAACGCCGACGTCGTCGACGACAGCGGCCACCACAAGGGCGTCCTGCGCGTGAAGGAGCAGTTCTTCGACTGGACCGTAGGCCTCACGAACAAGGACTTCCGGTGCAACGTCCGCATAGCGAACATCGAGCTCAACAACCTCGAGACGCTGAACCTCGACCTCGGCGACCTGATGCTCCGCGCGGTCTGCCGCGCCCGCAAGGTCGGTGTGAGCCAGAAGTTCTACATGTCCCCGCAGACCTACGAGTGGCTGTGCCGCAAGGCCCGCAAGGACAAGATCGAGAACGGCTTCTTCTCGTTCAAGGACTTCGAGGGCGAGCAGGTCCTCCACTTCCAGGGCATCCCGATCTTCCAGCTGGACTGCCTCGAAACCGACGAGACGGCCGTGTCGTAAGACCGGCCAATCGCCAAAACCAAAGAAAGGAATCAAGCAATGATTACCGATAAACTTCTGGAGCTCTCCGAGGATCAGGCGATCACCAGCGTCGGCTCCGCGAACTCCGACAACGTCCTCGACTTCGGCAAGGCTGGCGACGAGATCGCAAAGGACCTGAACCTCGTTATCCAGGTCAAGCAGGACGCGGACTTCGCGTCCGAAGGCGCGGCCACCCTCGCCTGCGCGATCGCGACGTCCGACGACAAGAGCACGTGGACCACGCTGCTCTCCCTTCCGGCCATCGCCAAGGCCAACCTCAAGAAGGGCGCCCGCCCGTGGGGCTTCGTCAAGATTCCCTACGGCGTAAAGCGCTACCTCAAGCTGGTCTACACGGTCGGTACCGCCGCGTTCACCGCGGGCAAGGTGTGGGCCACGCTCACGCCTTCGCTCGAAATCAAGTGAGGAGTAGCACGATGGCCAAGATGAGGTGCATCAGCAAGTGCCAGTTCAAGGGCGACATCGTCCGCGTCGGCGACATCGTCGACATTGACGAGAAGACCCTTGCCAACGACCCGCTGGCCAAATCCGCCTTCGTGCAGGCCGAACCCTCGGCGGGGAAACCCGCCGGGGGCAAGGCCATCGTCGCCGGACTCACGCGGGAGCAGGTGATCCTCAAGCTCACGAGCATGAAGGTGAACGTCCCGAACGGAGCGACAGACCAGGAGATCGCGAAGATCTTCAAGTCGGCCGTAGACGCGAAAGCGCACAGCAGCAGGAAGTAATCCGCGACGCCGACGGCCAGCCGCGCCGAAGGCGTCCGTATCTCCAACGCGGCAAAGGAGCGCATAGAGATGACTCTCAAGTGGTCGATCGACCAGGCGAAAGGACGGCTGATGTTCGGGAAACTGCTCCCGATGGCCGGAAACACGTATGAGGTGGCGGTGTCCGGGCAGACCGAAGGAGCCGAGTACACGTTCTACGTGATGGACGAATCCGGCGAAAAGTGCCTTGCGCGTTCCACGAGGAACACCGGAGGAGCGTATTCCATCGCCTTCAACACGAAGGATCTCCGCGAGTCGTTCAAGAAGGAGTGGCACGAGATCCGCGCGTTCCACACGGTCGTCTCGGACGGCGAGAACACGATAGCCGAGGGCGACCTCTCGATTGTATGGAACCACGTCTGGACCGACCAGGAGTCCGGAGAGGCCTACTCGATGAAGGGAGAACCCGGAGAGCCAGGCGCTCCAGGCGCCGACGCCCGCGTGAACCGGATCGTGAAGACCGGAGAAGACGCGGACGGAAACTTCATCTACTCGATGGTGTTCGACGACGGGAAGGAATTCGCGTTTCTGTCGCCGAAAGGCCCTCGCGGATTCGACGCGATGATGACCTACCTGAAGGAGTACGGCCACGAGAAGTACCACAACTGCTGCGTCATGCAGGACTCCAAGGGGCGGTGGGTACTGGCCATCGAACAGGAAGGCATCGTCCCGGAGTCCACGTTCGACGAGGCGACCATTCAGGCGAACGTCGCCGCCAGAGACGCGAGGTGGTACACGCTCGGACGATTCACGGAAGACGACCCTCCCGTGCTCGTGACGGAAGGCGCGAAGCAGTATTGTGACAGAGCCGAGACTGCTGCCACCGCCGCCGAGACGGCGCAGACCGCCGCAGAGACGGCGCAGACCGCCGCAGAGACGGCGCAGACCGCCGCAGAGACGGCACAAGGTGAGGCCGAGACGGCACAAGGCAAGGCCGAGACGGCGCAGACCAAGGCCGAGAATGCACAGATGGCAGCCGAGACGGCGAAGGAAATAGCCGAGACGGTGAAAGATATGGCCGTGACAACGGTCCAAGGAGCGCTCGGGGACATCGAGACGGCGAAGACGAACGCATTGTCGTCGGTCGAAACCAAGAAGACCCAGTCCGTCACGGCCGTGCAGACGGAGCAGACGACCGCAGTAAGCGCCGTCCAAGCCGCGCAGGCGGCCGGCGTCGGAGCCGTGCAGTCGGCGCAGACGACCGCCTTGAACGCAGTACAGAACGCGCAAGGAATCGCGACTGACAACATCGACGCGGCGAAGCAGGAGGCGATCAGCCAGATTCAGGAGCAGACGAACGTCGTCCACGTCGACCAAGAGGAAACGATCAGCGCCAAGAAGACGTTCACGGCAGAGCAGCAGTTCAACGCAGGGATACTGGCGACCGGAGTCGCCCACAAGACAGGCGTCTTCTCGACGAACAGCACGACCTACGAGACGCTCTCCCTGAACGGGCTCAAGCCGAGCACGACATATGCCATCCTGCTGCTCTGCACGACGACCTCGACGAGCACGAGCTACTACCTCAGAATCGTCTACGGCGGCGTGACGTACACCTTCAAGCCGACGAAGACGATCCCGCTCTCCGCGTTCATACTCGCGACAAGCGACGCATCCGGGAATATCAGCTTCACATACAGCAGCACCAGCGCGTCGTACACGCAGACCGCGCGATACATCGCAATCCCGCTCTAACAAGGAGAGACAATGGCATACCTCCATCACGCAAGCCAGGAATACGTCGACGAGAAGGTCCAGACGGAAACCGACGCCCGCACGTTGGCGATCAACACGGCCAAGTCGCAGCTCCAGGCGCTGATCCAGTCCGAGGCGTCCCGCGCCAGCGGGCAGGAGGCAATCCTGCAGCAGGCGATCAACAACATCCATACGTTCGAGGTCGTCCTTGCGGACACCCTTCCGACACCGTCGTCGAATTACGAAAAGAAAATCTATCTCATCCCGTCCGGCAATCCCAAAACCAAAAACACGAAAGACGAATACATCTGCGTAAATTCGAACAACGCATGGAATTGGGAGCAGATTGGATCGACGGCGATCACAATCGAATACGACACCGAACCAACTGATGGATCTTCCAAACTCGTGAGATCCGGCGGCATATACTTGTGGGCAAAGGAAGAAATCCGCAAGCTCACGTCATGGATTACCGACAGGCTCGCGGAGAAACAGCCGACGATCAGCGACCTTAAAGACATTCGCAGTGGCGCAGAGGCCGGATCGACAGCCACACAGCCAGGACACACACATTTGGCATCTGAAGTGAGCGGGCTGGCGAAGGTTGCGACGAGCGGCAGCTACAACGACCTCCAGAACAAGCCGGAGATTCCGACGGTGCCGACGAATGTCAGCGCCTTCACGAATGATGCCGCGTATATCGCTGCCAACGGTGCGATAACCGTTGTCAAACTGACCAACGCAAACGAGACAATGGCCGATATCATAGAGAGGATCGGAAACGAGACGGCCGCCGGCAGATATCCCGTGTTTGACACGCACACGATAAGCGACCTCAAACTTTGCTCGATCAGCATTGACGCCGAGGCCGGTGCCGTGCGCATCCAGGATTCCGTGACCGGCAAAATCTACGTCGGTCCGTACTCTGCAACCGAGAAGATCGGTCAGGTGCTTGCCAAGGCCGTCGAGGAATACGTGCCGATCACGATCACGGCAGCCACAAAGGACGGCGTGACTGTCATGGGCAAGACGGTGTATCTCCACGAGGGTGCGGATGCGACCGGGCGAGTTGTTGAAACGGCGCAGTACAACGGCGAGCCGGTCACGTTCAAGGTCGGCGGAGGGTTCCGCTATTTCGTCCGCATTGACGACCTGGCCGGACACTTCCCTCCGACGACGGCCGCAGGCGTGGCGAACGCGCCAGTGAGCGTGACGCTGACCTATGGCGACGTCGATCATGTCACGACGTTCGAGGAGGTCAAGATGGCGATTGACATGATTGGCGACATTGCGACGCTCAAGGCAAAGCTGATCGGAGGCGACAAGCAAATCAATGACACATGGACCGACCTTGACGCAACCGGGGACGGTGACGCGACGCCGGCGCACGACGTGGACGGTCATCCGATTTGGAATGATCCGATGGTGTGCACCAACGTTGAAATGGTCGAGGACGCCGATGGGGGGCAGCACATTGCGGCAATCTACATGCGGAAGTATGCGACCGTGAACAAGATTCCGTTTGACGCCCCCAATCAGGAGGAGGCGACCGAGGAGACCGCGCAAGAGGGAATTACCTACTACGGATTGACCAAGGGCTCAACCTCGCCTTCGACGAGCAACGTGACCGTTCTGACGCTTGCCGCCGGTGACGCGATTCCGTATGCGACTTACGAGAAGGTGTTCAAGAACGCCTATAATGATTCGACGAAGAATATCATCGTCAATGGCCATAACCGATATCAGACCTCCGCGTATCGCCAGTACCTTTGCGCGGACAAGTCCGTAGGCGCAGGGCTTTGGTGGTCGAGGCAGCATGTCGGTCAGGTCCATCCGGGAGCTGATTACATGCTCCATCCGTATCAGGCCGGATGTTCCGCGGCGCTTCTTGCGGCAATCAAGCCGGTCAAGAGGACTGTTGTTGCCAACACGAAAGTTGATGGAGGAGGAACATACCAGGTTTGCGATCCGTTTTGGCTGCCGGCTCATGTCGAAATGTTCGGAAAGACGGACACAACCGAGGGATCGACGCAAGAGGAGTATTGGCATGCGGTCAGCGGCGATCCGAGCAAGACGCCGAGCACGTCGTCCTGGACGCCACGCAAACAGTATGACGTAAAGGACAAGACAACCGCTGTCACCGTGCGGCTGCGTTCTGTTAATGTCAGCACCTCGTACCATGTCTACAATGTCTACGCGAGCGGCATCATCAACAACTACACCTCGCGCTACGCTTTCGCGTCGGTGCCCGCCTGTGCAATCTACTAATCCGGAAAATCAGCCGAGCGTTTACGCTCGGCGAGGGGGACCAAATGGGACGAGGAACGAAACACGCAGCAGATTGGAAAGAAACGACGCTCCAGGTTGTCATTGACGCGAAGCGGCTATATTGCCATTCCGTCAAGATCATGGGGAACGAGAAGGTTTTCAATCCGCGGAACGATTTTCAAAACTCGACCCTTCTCCGGATTCAGCAAGCACTCCTCTCCGTTTATACGAACGTATGGGATGCGAATAGGATCAATGTATTGAAAGAGCCGGACATGGCGTGCGAGCGCCTTGAGCTTCAGCGCTGGGCGATCGTGGAGTGCAAGCGTCTCCTATCGCTTTTCGAGCTGGCAAAACCGCAGTTCCATATTCCAACGGCGAAGTTCTGGAATTGGATGAGCATGCTGGTCGAGCTGAGCAAGAAAATATCGGCGTGGCACAAAAGGGACGCCGAGAGGTATGGTTCGAAAAACGACTTGAGCAATCAAGGTGGATGTAGGCTAATCTCGCTCCGCTGTCAACGTGCGGCTGCGTTCTGTTAATGTCAGCAACTCGTACAATGTCTACAATGTCAACACGAGCGGCAACATCAACAACAACAACTCGCGCAACGCTTACGCGTCGGTGCCCGACTGTACACTCATTGCCTGATTGTGCCTCCGTGCAACGGGAGCCTGGGCTGGATGGATCGCACAGGGAGCCGATTTCCACGCGGAAAAATCCGCAAACAACACGGGCGGCGATGGCGGCCGGACAGATTGCCCCATCCGTCTATCCCGCCGCCCATCCTTCTTTTGCCGATTCGATAATCGGCGAGGATGCGCTTTTCGCTTCAGCGAGGAAATGCTGGCGAGGCGTCGGGAGGAAGTTCAGTGCGCAATCCTATATGGTGAATGTGATCGAGAGGACCGTTGACCTTGCGCGTCAGCTCAAGGACGGAACCTATCGCGAGGGGATGACGCATGTGGTCCACATTACCTATCCGAAGCCGAGGACGGCGCTTGCCATATCGTTCCGAGATCGCGTCTACCAGAGGAGCATAAACGACAACGCCCTTTATCCGCAGGTTGTCCGGCACTTCATTTACGGAAACTACGCATGCCAACGCGGCAAGGGAACGGATGCCGCGCTCAAGGCGATGAAGGCGATGATGCACCGCGCGTGGCTCGTCTACCGTACCAACGATTTCAAAATCCTCTCCGCGGACATTCGGCATTATTACGATTCGATGCTGCATGACGAAACCGAGAGGGTGTTCAGGAAGATGGTCGATCCGTGGACGTGCGACCGCGTGGCGCATACGCTCGCGTCTCAATACGAGGGACGGATGGGGTACAATCCGGGATCGCAGATGGTGCAGATTGCCGGGATATCGTACCTCAACGGGTTTGATCATTTCGTCAAGGAGGGCTTGCGCCGGAAGATGTATATCAGGTATATGGACGACTTCCATATAATCGGCGCGGATGCAGACGAGCTCGAGGGAGTGCGCGAGAAGATAGCGGAGAACCTGGCGCGGATCGGAATGACGCTCCATCCGGACAAGACGAGAATTCTGTCAGCGAGGGACGGCGTGCTGTTTCTCGGTTTTCTGTTCAAGGTCACGGATGCGGGCAAGGTCATCATGATGCGCGATCCGAAGCGCGTCAAGGAGGTCAAGCGCAGGATGCGCCGTCTTGCTCACAAGATTTGGAGGGGTGACGCCAAGCCGGACGAGATTGACAAAAGTTATGAGTGTGTCCGGGCTTGCATGTCGAAGGGAAACTCCAGGCGCCTCATTCGCACGATGGACGATTTTTTCATAAAACTCAAAAAGGGAATAGACGCATGAACCTGAACGATATGATGATTGAAAAGTTGCTCCAGAGCGTCATTGCCGATGCAAAGACGATGCTGAGCGATTCCCTGCTCGACACTTGCGCCGATCAGGAATGCCGCATTTGCCTTCTCGAATTGGGTATCAAACCGTAAACAAGGAGATCAGAAAAATGACAACGTATGAATTGTGCAAGCAGCTCATCATGCGCGGCAAGCTGACCGCGCAGATGCTGGACGTGTACTTTGCAGCCGGACGTCTCAAACCCGAGCAGTACGCCGAACTCATGGGGCAGCTGCAGCCGGACGCGGCAGACAAATAATCGAGCTGCAGAAATGGAACCGAAGGAATACATCGAGCGGCAGACACTCGACCGGCTCTCGAAGGAGAACCCGTCAACGAAAGACCTCGGCGACGGCATCCGCATGCTCTACTCGCGACTCTGGTCAAAAGAGGAGCTCACAAACCTGATCGCACAGACGCACCACAGACTCTGCGCCAAGTGCACCAAGAACGACGACAAGGGATGGTACCAGAAGGTGATCTGGGTGCTCATAACCGCTGGGTGTACTGCGCTCGCCTACTTCTGCAAGAACTGAATCTAAAATCAACGCGAGATGAAGACAGTCTTCTTCGAGAGGGAACCGGAGCTTCAGCCGCTCGCGAACGGCCAATGGCGGCTCGCAAGCGACTGGCACATCTGCGTCGGGCACGTTTCGATGACAATCCCAGCGGGATTCGTGACGGACGGGGCGTCCGTCCCTAAATTCCTGTGGCGGATATGCGGACACCCGATGGAGGCGCCGAGGATCTACGCGGCGATTGTCCACGACTGGCTCTACTCTGGAGCGGTCGTCGGCGTGACACGCGCCAGGGCGGACGGCATCTACCGGGACATCATGATCGGGACCGGATGCGGCAGGACGAAGTCGCGCGTCGAATGGTTTGCGCTGCGCCTGTGTGGGCGCTCGCATTGGTACGAAACAAAACAGAAAGGAAAAAGAAAATGAAAAACATCATGATCGCCGCGATCTGCGCGGCAATGGCATTCGCCCTCGTCGGCTGCTTAAACCCGCGCGTCGTCGACGCCGAGGCGGACGGCATGTACGTCAACGCTGCGACCGAGACACTGGCGATCGGCAGCGGGAGCATCACGACCATCCCGGCTGACCGCGAGGCGTTCGCCGGCCACTACGACGAGGACACGGCCTGGCTCTCGCCATCGACGAAGACGCACAAGTTCGACGTGTTCATCGTCGGCTCGAACGCCACAAGCCAGGCGTCCACGGTGGTGAAGGAAATCTGCAAGGCGTTCGGCGTCGTCGCGCCCATCCTATCGTCCAACGAGACGAAGACGGCCGGCATCACCGTGTTCGACCTCTTCAAGGCAAAGAAGGCCGAGTCGCTTGAAAAGATCTGGAACAAGCTGACCACATCGGACCAGGAGAGCATCGAGAAGCTCGTCGAGTCGGGAAAGAGCGGAAGCGTCCCCGTCACGACAAGCGACGGCACGAGGGCCGAGGTGAAGTGCGAGAACGGCGAATGCGAGGTGTGCACCGACTGCCGTATCGCAGACGCGGAAACGAAATAACGACTTCCCTCCGTCCGGTCTTCACTTTCTTCAGCCGGACGGAGGGAACCTAAACCGGAGGACCGACATGACAAAGATCGATATCTGCAACCGCGCACTCGCGGTGATCGGACACGACCGCACGATCGAATCGGAAAGCGAAACGACGGCCGAAGCCAACCTCTGCAACAGGTTCTACCCTGCTGCAAGGAACAACGTGCTCGCGGCCTACGACTGGGAGTTTGCGGCGGTCGAGCAGGAGGTCGACCTCTCAGACGAAGAAAGCGAATGGACGATTCCGGAGGGATGCGTCAAGGTCGTGTCCGTGACAGATCCCGAAGGAAACGTCCTCCGTTCGGTCAGGAGAGGGGCGAAGATCGAGATCTCGAAGACTGGCGCCGACAAGGCGAGAATCCGCTACACGTCCAGCGCGATCGACGGATTCGAGGCAGCCCTGCCCCACCTCGTCGCCGAGGCAATCGTCTATGAGCTCGCCTCGCTCCTCTTCGGGCCGATAGTCGGAAACGTGCAGGACGCCAACGGCACGGCGCTCTTCAACTCGTACATGCGGCTCGCCGGCGCGAAGCTGCAGGCGGCGATCTCGGCCGAGGACGCAGAACACGCATTCATGGGCGGCTCGCGGAACGAGAACGACGAGAAGAAGACCGAGATCGTGAACAGGGCGATCGCCAAGCTCGGCGGAGAGACGGTCGTGATCGACTTCGCGAGCGACACGTCGCCGGTTGCGGCCCGCGCCAGGCTCCTCTGGCCATCGTCGATCAACCGGGTGCTTCGGCTGCGAGACTGGGACTTCGCGGCCGTGGAGCAGACGACAACGCTCGCCTGGAACGACGAGGCGGGATACTCGAGATTCCAGACGCCGCCAGACTGCGCAAAGATCGTGCGCGTCATGGATGAGCACAGGAACCCGGTCGAAACGACGAGAAACCGCGACTTCCTCATGATCAGGGAGCGCGGCGAACGCGTGATCATCCGATACATCTCCAACGACTTCGACCTCCGCGAAGCCACCGAGGAATTCGTTGACCTCCTCGCGCTCGAGATCGCCGAGAAGCTCGCGCCGACGGTCATCCGAGATCCGAAGGCCTGCGCGGCGATCACGCAGCAGCTGCGGATGCAGTTCACGGAGAGCGACCGGAATGAGGCGAACGAGACGGCGTTCGGCGGCGACCACAGGAACCCGTTTATCGAGGCGAGGAACTGACATGGCGAACATGATCCAGAACAACTTCGTCGGAGGCGAGATCTCGCCGGCGCTGTACGGACGGAGCGACCTCCAGGCCTACTACCGCTCGTGCGCGAAGGCGGAGAACTTCGTCGTCAGCCGCGAAGGGTCGCTCAAGAAACGCAGGGGCATCGAGGCGGTCGGGACCGTCAACCACCCGCACGGAGAGACTAAGATTGTGCCTTACATCTACGACCGGGACGAAGCGGGCGTCGTGATCATCTACCGCGAAGGCGGGAAGGTGAAGGTGGAACTCAGATCGAAAGACGCACTCCAGACGCCAGGAGCGCCGGTCGTCGTGTACGAAGGCGAGATCACTGCGAATGAAATCCGCGCGATCAGGTGCTCGCAGATCGGCGACACCCTCTACACGAACTCAAAAGGCCGGTTCAACAAGATGCTCGTCATCAACTGGGCGAACAAGACGATAAAAGCCCAGGACTATGCGCAGCGCGAGAAGCCGCAGCCTGTGTCGAAGATCACGTCGAGCGTGAGCTACAGCGGAACGCCAGAGACATACAGGACGATCACCTATGGGGCGTACATCGTCCGAGACGGGATCCTGTCGGACGTGAAATCGGTGAACGCGACATTCCCGACGATATGGCAGGCGGGCGCGAGCATCACAGTGACGGTCACGCACAACCAGTCGCTCGACAACCCGAACTACGACTACATCCTGATCGGCAAGAAGACCGGATCGTTCTTCGGAGAGCTCGCGCGGTTCTACCCGGAGGACGTCACCGAGGCGACAGTTTCGTTCAAGGACGAAAACCACGTCCCGGCCGACATGATCTACTCGCAGACGAACATCCTCGGCGACGGATTCCACCCGCCGCTCGTGACGAGCGCGTTCCAGCAGCGCCTCGTGTTCGCCAACGGCGCGAGCATGAAGTGGATCAGCAACACGATCGAGATGACCACGGCCGCGACGAACTACACGATCAGCGACGGATTCATCGAGCTGATATCCGTGAAGAACGGATCGACCGACGTGACGAGCCAGTGCACGGTCAACGGAAGCACGATCACCTTCCCGAAAAGCGCGAAGTACACGATCCGGTACTACCAGAAGATCGACACGACCGAATACCCGATGACGCTCTGGTTCTCCTCGATCGGCAACCTCTACAGCTTCTACGCGAACCGGCCTGCGGCAGACGACGACCCGTTCTCGCCGACGCTGATGTCAACAGGACCGAGCTTCATCCGGTGGCTGACCCCATACCAGAAGGCGATGATTGCATTCACGGACGCCGGAATCTTCGCCATAGCCGGCTCGATGACTGAGGGATTCTCCGCGTCGACGTGCCAGATCAACAAACTATCCAACCTCTCAGTATCTCAGGAGATCGAACCGATCGAGACGGAAGCCGGACTCATTTTCGTCGCGGCCGACAACAAGACCCTGTACTCGATGTCATATGACATTCAGACGGACGCGACAAGGCCCATCCACCGCATGCTGATGGTCAAACACCTGACGCGGGCGACGCACTTCACGTCGATCGCCCTGCAGCAGTTCCCGGACCAGGTAATCTGGTGCGGTCTGTCGGACGGCACGTTCGCATCGTTCACGTTCGAGAAGGATGAGGACGTGTTCGCATGGAGCCATCATTCATGCGAGACGATGGACATCCTCGAGACGATCGGGACAGGAACCGTCACGGACTCGTTGATCGACCACACCTACGGCGACATCATCTTCGCGATCGCGGACAGCGCGAACAGCTTCAGGCTCGGAAAGTTCAGGACCGACTGGAAGGACGTCGAAAGCGCGGCGGAGGGGATCGAGACGCCGGTCAAGTCGGAGCTCGTGACACTTCCGTCGGAGGCGACGGACCAGACGATCGCATACCGGAACAAGACCGTGAAGGACGTGCTCGTCCGCTTCTTCGAG
>JAEDMC010000192.1 GCA_016303225.1 Kiritimatiellia bacterium | reverse complement strand
CTGGTGGGGCAAGGTGTATAATAGTGTCACGAAATGTCAAAGAAGGCAGAGCAGTGTGTGACGATGGAGGCGAGTGCCCGTTCGGGCGCCCTGATGGGGCGTTTCGATCATGCGCTCGATCCCAAGAAGCGCTTCACCATACCTAGTGAATGGCGGGCGGTGATGGGGAATCCTGCCTACGTCTACGTCATTGCCGATCCGGTTGAGCGCTGTCTCGACTTGGTTCCCGTTGCCGAGATGGATTCGCGCTTAGAGAAGCTGCGTGAGAAGGCGCTCTTTGATCCGGCGTCCAATCGCGTGTTGCAGATCATCGGTGCGAATTCCGAGATGCCCTCGCTTGACAGTCAGGGAAGAATCCGCATCAGCGACAAGCTCCTTCAGTTTGCGAACTTGACGACGACGGTCGCGATGCTGGGTTCGGTCCGGATGGTCAAGCTGTGGGATCCGGCGGCGCTCGCTCCGGCGGAGACGGTGGATCAAGCGGCGCTCGCAAGTGCGCTTGCGGAGGTTGGCTTCTGAGATGGAACACGTGCCCGTATTGCTGAAGGAGACCGTTGATGGTCTCGCGGTCAAGAAGGGCGGCAGGTATGTGGACGGGACGTTCGGCCGCGGGGGGCATTCGCGGGAGATCGTCAGAAGAGGGGGAGAGGTTCTCGGCATCGACCGCGACGATGCGGCAGTGGCTGCCGCCGGGGGCCTGAAGGTGGTGAAGGGCAACCACGGAGAGATTGAGAGGATTGCACATGAGAGCGGTTGGGAATGTGTCGACGGGGTTCTGTTGGACTTGGGTGTCTCGAGTCCTCAGCTGGATGAAGCCGGACGTGGGTTCAGCTTTCTCCGCGACGGACCCCTTGACATGCGGATGGATCGGTCGGGCGGCATAACGGCGGCTGATCTGGTGAATTTCGAAAGCGCTGAACGATTGGAAGAGATCTTCCGCGAATGGGGCGAGGAACCTAGGGCCCGCCAGATAGCGAAAGCGATTCTGCGGGCCAGGGATGAGAAGGGCCAGCGGTTCGTAAGCACCTTGCAACTGGCCGATTTCATCGGGGGGCTTCTCGGGAGGCGCGGCGGTCACCATCCGGCCACGCGTGTCTTCCAGGCGCTCCGCATGGAGGTGAATGACGAGATGGGCGGCCTCAAACGGGCACTCGAGGGAGGGATGAAAATCCTGAAGCCGGGTGGCAGGTTCGCGGTCATCACCTTCGAGAGTCTTACGGACCGGTTCGTGAAGAGGTTCTTTGCGGACCACGTGGGACGGATGATTTCGCTGCAGCAGGGCGGCGAGCGATGGGAAGGAGTCAAGCCACGGGCACTGGCGATCACGCGAAAGGCCGTTGTCGCCGGTGATGAAGAAGTGGGGTTTAATCCCCGATCGCGAAGCGCGAAGCTTCGGATCATTGAAAAAACGGAAGAGACGGAAAAATGAGAAAAAACCGGAAGATGTCGAAGAAGATGTCCGTCATGGCGACGAACACGCTGCGCTTCGGAGCGATCCTTCTGTCTTTTTTCGTCATGGTCATTCTTTACATTCTCTCCTTGCACAGCTGTACGCAACTTCAGAACCAGAAGGGTGCAAGGGAACGTGATATTGCGAAACTCGACGACGCGTTGCTGCGCGAGTCGACGCGCTGGGAAGAATTGAAGACGCCAGAGAAGATTGAGGGGGCGCTTCTCCGTCACGGCCTGGCGATGAAAACGCCGCGCGCAGATCAGATTGTCCGGATGGAGAACGGATCGCCCCGTCGCGGTCAGATTTCCCTTGCCAAGGCCAAGGCGCGCAATGAGGCCATTCTGGGAAGCGTCTCCGCCTCTGCACGTAAACCCGCCCGTGCGGCCTATCGTCGCACGAGCCGTCGTTGACATCATGCCGATGCGGGGAGAGAATTGGCGGTTCTGGTTCCCGGTCATCTGCCTTTTCGTTTTCGCGGCCTATTCGACCATGTGCCTGGTCAAGGCGCATCTTGATCCCGAAGTTAGCGCACCGGACTATTTCTTCAAGCGCGAGCTTTTGGCAAGGCGCGGATCGGTCTATTCCGCGTATGGCAAAAACTATCCGTTTGCCAAGTCGGTGCCGTATTGGGAATACCGTCTTGATCCGGTGGCGTTGACCAATGCAGTCGTCCGTCGTCGCGGCGAACCGCGGCGCCCGCGAGAGGCGATTGTCAAGACGATTGCCGATGCGCTTGGCCTGGGGTATCGGCGGGTGCTGGGTATGGCTGTTTCGAAGCCCAAGCGAGGCTACCGCAGTCAGTTCCTGGCGCTGTCCACCGATCCGGACGCCCATCGCACGCTGGCTGATTCGAGGTTGGTCGCCGGGGTTGCCATCAGTGACCATCAGGTCCGTCAGTATCTGCACGGTCGCCGCCTGTGCCATGTGCTCGGAAGCGTCAATGCCGAGCATTGCGGGTCGGCTGGCATCGAGCAGCGGTTCAACCGCGAGCTGACGGGCACGCCCGGAACGATTCAGGGCATGCGCGACGCACGGGGCCGGGAGCTTTATGACAAGCGGAAGGTCTCAATTGATCCGATTCCCGGCGCGGACGTGTACCTGACGATTGACCACAACATCCAGTTCGAGGCCGAGGATGCGCTCAAGTGGGGTATCGGGGAGTATGGCGCGGGTTCTGGCTGGTGCATTGTGATGAACTCCCGCACGGGTGCCGTGTTGGCAATGGCCTCCATGCCGGACTTCGAGCCGCTGTCCTTCGGACACGTTCCCGACAACGCGAAGATCAACCGGGCGGTCAGTTTCATTTACGAACCGGGTTCCGTGATGAAGGTAATTACCGCGGCGGCGGCCATCGACGCCGGCTTCGTCCGTCCCAACTCCGTCTACCGGACGAATCGGGACGACCCAAACTACTACAGGTTGCCGGGCGACGGATCGCACGTATGGGAACCGACGATGACGGTGAAGGACGCCATCGTCCACTCGTCGAATATCGTCATCGGCAAGCTCGGCTACGACTTCGGTCCGTTGCGTCTCCATGACGCCATGCGGAAGTTCGGTTTCGGACAGCTCACAGGCATCGAGCTTCCAGGCGAGCAGTACGGCATCCTGCCGAACCCCCGCAAGCGGATGTGGGACAAGGCCTCGCAGTCGCGTGCCGCAATCGGACAGTTCGTCGCCGTGACCGGCATCCAGCTCGCGAGCGCCTACCAGGCGATCGCCAACGACGGCCTCCGGATGAAGCCCTATCTCGTCGAGCGGATTGTCGAGGCGAACGGCATCGAATCGTACCGGCACGAACCCGAGTCGGTCGGTCGGGCCGTTTCGGCCGCGACGGCCCGTACGATGCGCGAGGTCATGATGGGAGTTGCCTCTAAGGAGGGTACGGCGCGTCGTGCGGCGATCCGCGGCTATTCGGTCGCGGGCAAGACGGGCACGGCCCAGAAGGCCCTGAACGGACGCTATCAGGAAGGACTTTACCGGGCGTCCTTCTGCGGCATCGTCCCGGCTTTGGATCCGCATCTCGTCATCCTCGTGACGCTGGACTTCGATCAGCGCACGAAGTTCCACCAGGGCGGCAATTCGGCCGGTCCGGTCTTCAAGCGCATCGCCATGGCTTCGCTTCGCTATCTCATGGTTCCGCCAGACCGTCCCGACGAGCTTCTCGAGTTCGCTGACGAAGACGAGTTCGACGCGGTCATGAACGAGCGCGCGCTCAAATACGAAACCAATAATACGGAGAATGCGGAGGACTAAACAACGAATGTGAACAGGCGCGATGGCGGCGAAGGCCTGGGGCGTCAAGGTCGGCATCCACACGATCACATCCGCGGTCGGAAAATATGATATAATACCCGCACCTTTTTGCGACTGTAGCTCAATTGGATAGAGCGTTGGCCTCCGAAGCCGAAGGTTGCTGGTTCGATCCCAGTCAGTCGCACCAATAAAGCCCAATAAACAAGGGCATAGCCGAGAGGCGGTGCAACGAAAGAAACCGAAAACACCGCACAAAAGACCGCACAAATTACCCCACGATTCGTTTCACGCTGCCCGGGAGGGCGGGTTGGCCTTCGGCGCACATCAGGCGAAGCCTTCGGCAGAAGCCCACTTTACTGGCCTAACTGAAACTGCTATACTACCAACCAATCACAAGAAAGTACTTGCCTGACTCTGCTACGCAACGAGTGTTGCGTTGGCTACTGGAAGGCGGGAACCAAGAACAGCCAAAAAGGAAAGGAAAACTGAAATGGCGAAGTGGGTTTGCCCCGTGTGCGGGTATGTGTATGAAGGCGATGCGGCTCCTGAGAAGTGCCCCCAGTGCGGCGTTCCGGGTGCGAAGTTCAAGAAGGAGGATCCGAGCAAGGCTGGCTATGCGTGCGAGCACGTGATCGGCGACGGCAAGGTCGACGACGCGGAGGTCACGCAGGGCCTCAAGGATCATTTCAACGGCGAGTGCTGCGAAGTCGGCATGTACCTCGCGATGTCCCGTCAGGCGGACCGCGAGGGCTATCCGGAGGTTGCGGAGGCGTTCAAGCGCTATGCGTTCGAGGAGGCTGAGCACGCGGCCAAGTTCGCGGAGCTCCTCGGCGAGGTCGTCACGAACTCGACGAAGAAGAACCTTGAGATGCGCAAGGACGCCGAGGCGGGCGCCTGCGCGGCGAAGCTCGAGATCGCCAAGCGCGCGAAGCAGCTCGGCTATGACGCAATCCACGACACCGTCCACGAGATGGCGAAGGACGAGGCGCGCCACGGCGCCGGCTTCACGGGCCTCTACAACCGCTACTTCAAGTAAGTCGGTTCGGGTACATTGAAGTTCCCCCAAACCGCCGCGCACCCGCGCGGCGGTTTTATGATATAATATGCTAATCTATTTCTAACTGAAACCATAACCATAAGTAAGGAAACGGAAATGGCAAAGAAGATCATGGTCGACGGCAACACCGCGGCCGCGCAGATTGCCTTCGCGTGCAGCGAAGTTGCGGCAATCTATCCCATCACCCCGTCCTCGCCGATGGCGGAGACGTGCGACGACCTCGCGGCCGCCTGCAAGACGAACATCTGGGGCACGATCCCGTCCATCGTCGAGATGGAGTCAGAGGGCGGCGCCGCCGGTGCGGTTCACGGCTCGCTCACGACGGGCTCGCTGACGACGACCTTCACGGCGTCGCAGGGCCTCCTCCTCATGATCCCGAACATGTACAAGATCGCGGGCGAGCTCGCCCCGACCGTGTTCCACGTCTCCGCGCGTTCGCTCGCGTGCCAGGGCCT
>JAEDMC010000191.1 GCA_016303225.1 Kiritimatiellia bacterium | reverse complement strand
TGGCGATTAGAGCAGGTTCAGGCTGCAAAGGGTCTTCTTCATCTGCGCGAGCTTCGCGTCATCCGTCTCGCAAAGCGGCAGGCGGAAGACGCGTTCGCACTTGCCCATGAGGGCGAGGGCCTCCTTCACCATGACGGGATTGACGTCGATGAAGAGGTCATGGAAGAGCTGATAGTACTTCGCATGATAGGCGCGCGCCTTGACGAAGTCACCGGCGAGCGCGAGACGGATCATATCGCCCATCTCCTGTGGAATCACGTTCGATGCGACCGAAATGACGCCTTCTGCGCCGACGGCGATCATCGGCAGCGCCAGCGAGTCGTCGCCGGAGAGGACCGTGAAGTCGGGGACGAGGTTCTTGATCGCGCTCACGCGCTCGACCGAACCCGCTGCCTCCTTGATGGCAATCACGTTCGGATGCTTCGCAAGGCGGACGACGACATCGAGCGGAATCTCCTTGCCGGCACGCCCCGGCACGTTGTAGAGGATCACGGGGAGCCCCAGGTCGGCGACCGTCATGAAGTGGCGGTAGAGCCCTTCCGCGTTCGGCTTGTTGTAGTACGGCGTCACCTGCAGGCAGGCGTCCGCACCGCCCATGTCAATTGCGGCCTTCGTGAGCGAAATCGCCTCGGAAGTGGAATTCGCGCCCGTGCCGGCGACGATCTTGCACTTGCCCTGGGCGAACTCGATCGTCTTCTCGATGACCTTATGGTGCTCCTCGTGGCTGAGAGTCGGCGATTCGCCGCTCGTCCCCACCGAGCAGATGCCCTCGATTCCCGCGGCCGTCTGCGCCTCGACGAGCGCCTGCAGCCGACCGTAATCCACCGACCCGTCCGTCGCGAACGGAGTCACCAAAGCCGTGATCGTACCCGAAAGTTTCATAGGTGATATTATATCAAATTACCGCTCGACGGGGAGGCCCCAGGATTCGAGCTTCGTTGCCATCCAGTCAAAGGCAGCCTCATGCATGTCCTTCGACTTGCCGCAGGGAATCGCCGGCCCGCATGAGACGCGGATGTCCTTCGACGGATCGACCGGACCGAAGTCCTTGAAGACAGTCTTCAAGAGGCCCGTCTTGCGCGTCGGCTGGCAGCGCGTGTCGACGACGATCGGGATGACCGGACAGCCCGCGCGCTCGGCAAGCTTCGCGCCGATCGACGAATAGCGCTTGCGACTAAAGACGTCGCAGCGCGTGCCCTGCGGAAAAATGAGGAAGCTGTCGCCGCCGTGAATGCGTTCCGTCCCCGTCTTCAGAATGTTGACGAGGTCTTCGCGCGGCGAAACGCGGCTGATCGGCACCATCCGCATGTGCTCCGCCGCCTTCTCGAGAAACGGCAGATGCGCGAGGGACGCCTTGGCCACGTAGCTGAACGGACTAAACGTCAGCAGAATCGGCGGCAGCAAAACCGTCTCCGTCATCGACATGTGATTACAGAGGTACAGAACCGGACCGTCGATCTTCTGCCGGTTCTCGAACCCTTCGACGATGACGTTCATTCCCAACGACTCGGGAATGGTCACGGACGAAAAACAGAAGTCCGCCCAAACGTCCGTCGTCAGACGTCCGAGCGGTTCCGCGAGCGCGCACCGCGGGAATACCCGCGTGACGCCCCAGACATACTTCAACGTTGTCAACGCCCCCGGCTTGGCCCGCTTCGGTGCACGACAGTCATCATGCGTGCGATAAGCCCCAGTCGCCCGGAGCGCGGCCTGAAAGTCACTCAACTTCGTTTTGCGCATTTTCGTCCTCACTCGCCTTCGCCGCCTCGGCCGCAGCCTTGGCCTCACGGACACGTTTCAACTCTTCTTGGATGGCCAGCAGCTGCTGACGCTGCTCGGCCCGTTCCGCCTCGCGCTGAGCCTTCTCCTGCTCGGCCTGCGCCTGACGCTCGGCCTCGCGCGCAGCCTCCTTCTCAGCCGCCGCCGCATCCGCTTGAGCCTTCGCCGCAGCCTCTTCCTGCCGACGCTGCAACCGGCGGGCGCGAAGCGACCCTCCGGCGAACAGGCTACGCGAACGGGCCTGTGTCGGCGCAGCCCCAGCCCGAGACGTCGTACCGGCCCCAGCCCGAGACGTCGTACCGGCTCCAGAAGCGGAATTCCCGCCAAGCGAAAGCGAGACCTCGATCTCGTCCTTGGCTATCGTCATCGTCGCCTTCTCGGCATCAGCCTCCTTCACCGTCCACCCATCCCGCGAGTCTCCGACCTTGAGGAAGTAATGCCGCGGCGTCTTCGGGTCGGAATTGTCCGTAAATCCGACCTCGGTCTTTCCGTCCGCGGCGACGTTGATGACAGAAAAGTGAATGGCGCTCTTGAGCTGCTCCTGCTCTTTCGAGAGTTCCCGCTCTTCGGCGGACGACGACTTCTGGACCTCGCTCGGCAACTTGGTCGGATCAAACCCCTGCGGCAGCGGACCGAACATCTGTCGGTCAATAATCGACTGATAGCGCTCAAACGGCTGCTTCTCCGCTGAAGCAACCGCCGTCAACAAGCCCATAAAGCCTAAAATGACTAACCTCATCGCACGTATTATATCATATAATTGCCGCTACCACCCAATGCTGGCACTCTAACGCCCGCTTCTTACAGTCAAGGGCACCTGCGGAAGATTCCTTCGCGCGGCTCGGCCTCCGGCGGAATCTTCAGGGGGCTAAGCGGCGCATCGTCCGCCGGCAGCGACTTCCACGCCGCCGAGTAGATCGGGAGCCCCTGCTCGCGGAACATCGTCTCGAACTCCGTCCACACCTCCTTCGGACGCGGCATGGGCTCGACCACCTCGAACCGTTTGTCTCCGGCAAAGCACTCCTTCACCGTTTCGAAATACTCCTTGTGGTCCGTCGCGAACTCCAGTTTGCCGCCGACCTCAAGCCTCTTCCAGAGCGCGTTCAGGAACAAGGGACCGAACAGCCGGTGCGAATGGTGCTTCTTCTTCGGCCACGGATCGGGGAAGAACACGTATACCGTCCGCGCATGATGCGCGGGCAGCAGGTAGTGGAACGTGTACAGGGCCTCCAGCCGCAGCACCTTCGCGTTGTCGATCTTGCCGCGCCGGCACTTGCCGTCAAAGAGCCGCACCCGCTCGAGCATCCGCTCGATGCCGAGGAAGTCGCAATCGGCATTCTGCTTCGCCCGCTCGGTCAGGAACTTCCCCTTCCCGCAGCCGACCTCGATCTCGAGCGGACGCGACAGGTCGAACTCGAACGGCTTCGTAATGTCCGTCACACGGAGGATATGATCAACGGAATCAGTCATCATATTGAATAAGCCCTTGAGAACTGTGCCGTCAGCACCTTCGATTCGCCGGGTTGGAGAGGCTTTGCATCCATCATCCCCAACGTGCTTGGCTCAATGCTGAGGATGTGCCGCCAGGCGTCGTCCGGCAGTTCGCCGTAAAGCGGCGCACCGATTTCCGCCCAACGCTCGCCCGGATTCCACACCCAAAACGCCTCGGCATCGCTAGAACGAACACTCAACCAAACTTTTCCTGCGACAAAAATCAAGCTGCTCAAGCCTATGTCTCTTCGTAAAAATTCGTGATCCGCCCACGCTGTAATCGGCATTTCACCCTTCCAGACGCCATTCGTCGCAAATCCGTCGCGCGTATCGCGATAGCGAAGCCCGTTCAAGCCCTCAATGACGGCTTGGTTGCGTTCGAGCAAGTAGAAGTACGGATGAATGGACATCGCGAACCTCCGCGGCACCTTGTCAATGTTCGTAGTCTTGAACTTCAATCGCAACGAGCCGCAGGCATAGACGATCGTGTAATCAGCCCGAAAGCCGCAGGCCTCCAACGACAGCGCCAGCTCCTCGCCGGCCTTCAGCTGCTTTCGCGACTCGACTTTGAACGGACTCTGCCAGGCGACTCCGTGCAGCGGGCCGTTCGTCACGCCGTCCGGATACTCATCGCCCTGCCACGGCCAGACGAGCGGAATGCCGCCGTGACGCCACTTGCCGTCGTCCTTCTGCGGGGCGGGCGGATTCCACAGCATCTCCTTGCCACCCACCGTCCATGAAACAATGCGCGCACCATGCTCAACATCGACTTTGCAGACGTCGTCTCGGCAACGAAGATCAAGCGTGTCGGCGAAGAGGACGAAAGACAGGAGACCGAAGACGGCGGTCAGGACGGATTTCATTTGCGCACGCCTCCCTTTCGGAACACAATCGCGTAGACGAACATCGCGACGAAGCAGATCGCCGGGATGAAGAACGAGGCACGGAGCGCACCGTCCGAGGTGCGCAGGTTCGCGTCCCAGGTGAAGTCCATCATCGGGACGAGCGAGAAGAAGGCGTGCTCCTTCGCGCTGATGACGCTCGCCATCCACGGCGTGATGACCGCGCCACCGAGAATCGCCATCACCATGCCGGGGCCTCCGAGCTTGAAGCACTTCGCGTCCAAACCGCCGAGCGCCATGCCGTAAATGGTCGGAAAGAGAATCGCCATGAAGAAGCTGATGCCCATCAAAGTGAGGATATTCGCGGAGATCGGAAGCCCCGCGACCATGCAAAGGACCGTTGAGGGCAGGTAGACCGTTCCAAGCGAACAGGCGAGTCCGCCGAGGCAGTATGCCGCCATGATCTTCCACGGGGCAATCCACTTCATCGCATACGACGCGCCCCAGCAGTTCGCGATGTGAATGGCGATCGCAAGGATATAGTAGGTCGCCGCGACGTCCGGCGCCACGCCAAGCTCCTTCTGACCGTAGACGTTCATCCATGTCCACACCGCGATCTGCATCCCGACGTAGGCGAAGAGCGCAACGAGCCCGAACACGTAGCGTGGCGTGCGCACCAGGACCATGAATGACTCGCGGTAGGAGCGCATCGCGACGATGCAGCTGAACGGACCAATCATGCCGCAAAGCATCCAGCAGAGCTTGTCCATGTTCGGGAAGAGCCATCCGGTGAGCGCGAACGGAATCGCCGTCAGGGCCATCGCCGCCGCAACATGTCCAAGCCGGACCTTCAGCGGCTGCTTGACGACGCCCTCCTCTGATGCGGCGACGATCGGCGTTCGGAAGAAGTAGATCCAGATTGCAATCATCACCAGGCACAGCCCCACGTACGGCGCGCAAATCCACGTGAGCTCATTGTGCACGATCGGCTTCAACTGCTCCGGCGCCATCGCGAGCCGCTCCTCGACTGTCGCCGGATTGAGGTGTGCGAGGATCAGCTTCTGCGCGAGAAAGATGCCGACGATCGACCCGACCGGATTCATCGCCTGCGC
>JAEDMC010000190.1 GCA_016303225.1 Kiritimatiellia bacterium | reverse complement strand
GTTGCGCTATTATACCAAATAACCGCTCCAAATTCCCCAAACACAGCCACCTTCCCCACCCCCATCTTGTTGTTGTCCGCTTGCTGTCTCTTCGCCCACCCGCCCCCACCCGTCCTACACGTCCCATCATCGGGGGTGCGGGGGTGTCCCCCGGTCGTTGTCCGTTCCGCTCCGCCGCGTTCTCGCGGCGATTCTCTCCCGTCAAGTTCCCACCCAGTGCCCGCGAGCTTGCTCGCTGATGCTTTCCGTCCGTCCCGCCCCCGACGGCAACGTCGAGGCATCCCCCGTATAAATTCCTATTCGGAATCCGAGCCGGCATTCTTCTCCAGGACTTTCGCCTCGGCATAGCGCCGCGCCGCAAGGATTTTCTCTCCGCGGTTTTCGGCCATCACGCCCAGATTGTACGTCGCCAACGCATGATCTCGTCTTGCCAGGCCCTCAAGCAACACAGTTACCGCCTCCTCGCTGTATTCGCCCGGATTGACGATTTCAGCATACATGAGGACCGCAAGATTATGGATGGCCACCGGATCGCCGCGTTCCGCTGCCAACACGGTATTCCCGATGGCAAGGGACGGCAGATCCGAAAAGGAATAGGTCGCGCTTTCGCCCGTCTCCTTGTCCTGTGTATGGAAGAAATACCTCCGGAAATATGCGCCATCACGACGAGTCGCATCAATGCAAAAATAGGTGCCGTCCGCGATCCGCCACGCCGTTATCGTGCGCTTCTTCTCAGAGGGAAACTCTTCATCAAAAACATATTCCCCTTCGACAATCAGATAATCGGCCCAGCCCTCTTCGGGAACGCGGGCAAAGAGCTTCTTCACCTCGTCCGTTTTGCAACGACGATAGTTCCGATCCAAGGCCTCGTATGCGAGGGCTTCACTCGCCAAATTGAGCGTCCGATACGTATCGTTGACACTTGCATTCTCAAAGCGGCACGATCCGTCGGCCAACTCCCACAACGCCTTCTGCTTGAGCAGCCGAGCAAGATCCGACTCGACCTTCCAGACGTCATTCGTGGACGGCGTCCATTTGCAGAACTTCATCCTCTTGAGGGTCTTCGGCGGCACCTGCCCCTCGTCCTTCAGCGCAAGCGCAGAGTCCACGCGCTTGAAGTCATTCGGAAACTCTCCGACGATGTCGTGCTTATAGCTGGAATAGATCTCGTAGCCCAGTCCGACTTGATCGAGGAACGGCAGACGGAAACCAGTTGACGGATCGGTGAAGTCCGCGCGGCGGCACAGTTCGGGACGATACGCGAACGGCTTCGCCTCCTTCGGCGACGACTTGCCGAAGCGGTCTGCGTCATCCCTGTAGGTGTACTGCCAGGCCAGCGTCATTTCGGACAAGTCCCCTTCCTTGCGGTCATGGCAATGTGCGCGCCAAGCCAACTGCTCAACCGCCGCATCACCTGTCATGTTCGTCGGCTCCAACATCTGCATCCAAGTCGAACGCATGCTGCGATGCACGTCCTTCGGGCGCCCCAGCACGTCTCGCGTGTCGATGACGAGACCTTCCCGCGTGAACTCGTTCGTCGTCATGCGCCCCTGCCCGTCCGCATACGTCCGCGTCCAGCCCGAGAGCCGCCCGTCCTTCGTCCAGTGGAAGACATCCTTCCAATCTCCCTTCGGACAAAGATTCGGACAGTACCGCTCGATCTGCCGTTTTGTGTAGTCAATGGCGACGAGTCGCCCGCCCTTATCATACTCGCGCGTCTCGTTCGGAGAGAAATAGACGCTCACGATTGCAGGGACGGATGCGACGCCGTTTGTGCCCACGAGGAAACAACCGACATCCACGCGAGACGTCTTCTGCTTCGTGCCGTCCGCCGACGTCACATCAAACACCTTATGATAATCGACCTCCAACTCGACCTCGGACATATCGTCGGCCTTCGGCAATATCCTAACCTTCTCCTCATCACCCTGTAGCACCTTCCAGACGAACTTGCCTCGTTTCACGCAATACAGGGCTGCAGCGCAACGGAAGGTCTGCTCACCGCCGCGGGCAAAGAAGGCCGCATGATACGCCGACATCGCATGGCACGAACAATCGGCGGCGTAGGGCCAATCCCACAGATCCGTTACCGGCAGTCCCGACAAAGCTCGCGTCTTCGCCTGCTTCAAGATCGGCGGGATTGGCAGCGGTGTCTCCGCTGACATCCCGGCCGCCGCATCAACAACCTTCTTCGCATCGATGTCCGCGAACCGCAGGACCGGACGCTGCGCCCTGCCGGACATGAAATCCGCCTCCGTCTTCACGCATTTCTGCCCGTGGCGGATGAGATTTAGCGCCAGCAAAGCCGCGCTCTCGCGAAGCTGTTCCGGAAGAGCCCGCACAATGTCCCTGAAGAGCACGACAAACTTGTCCGCCTCCTCCGGTCCACCCGCATATGCGATGCAGCCCGGATACCACCCCATGAAGCGATCAATGCCATCCGTCCAGTAATCCGCCGCAGCCGCATAGACACCAAGGACATTGCGCTCAAACAGGAGTCGCCATTCACGGCCAGAATTCGCCGAACTCACCCCATATCCCGCCGGAATGCTCGTCGTACCGTTCAGTCGATCGTCCCCGTAAACCCAACTGCTCGCCACGACGGTCGGGCAATCACTCGGTCTCCCCAACCGATGCGACCGGTCGAAGTTGAGAAAGTAGATGTCCGCAAAGGCAACGTCACGTCGCTCTTCATGCGCCTCCGTCGGATAGATCACGTTGATCAGGCCTTCGCATGGAATGTCGGGATGATTCCCATGATGATTCACATAGACGACGGGGCACTCGTTGCTCGTCAGCAACTGTACCGAATACATGGCGTCCTGTAATGCGAAATAGACATTCTCCTCCGAAAGCCGCACGAATCCGCCTGTTTCCTCTGCAAACTGCCGCGGCTCCTTCATCGATGTCCGTCCGTCCGCATCCATCGCGGCGCAAAGCGCGGCAAATCGCACATCATTCGTCAACGAAACGAGATCCGAATCCCGCTGGGCGTGTTCCGTTCCACCGGCCGTGCCATACCCCGCCGCGATCGCCTGCTCAAGCGCCTCGAACGCCGAATCCTTCTTCTCCTGCACGGCCAGCGCGCATGCCAAATTGTAGAACCAGACCGCCGGTTCGATGCGCAGACCAATCGCCTCGCGTACGGCACATTCGAACTGCGGATAACGTTCTTGTGGCTTTTCACTGCACCAGTCCTGGAACCGGTCGATCTCCTGAAACTTCTCTCCGTAATTCGGCATCTTCCACATTGAGACCCGATTGTCCGCGCCGACCCACTTGCGGCGAATCGCCGCGAGCCGGTTGGTGGCATCGGCAATCGCATAGACATCAACCGCTCGGTCCCGCTTCGCACGGTCCATCAGCAGGCCGACCGCCTTGACGACTTCCGGCCAGCTTGTCGGACGCGCCTTGCCGTTCGCATCGGCCACGCATTCGCTGTAGCGCAGCTTGAGGAACCGTCCCATAAACGAACAGACCAGCGCCCATCCGCGCATATCACTTCTGGACTTGCCGCCCTTATACGCAAATTCGGCAATCAAGCAATCCGTTCCGCCGATTTTACCGAGCCGTCCCTTCTCCAGCACCTCCACGCTTGTAAACTCCTTGTCCGGACGCAACCGCACGGCATCCACCACGGACGCCACCTCCTTGCGGACATCATCGCCAACGCCATCTGCCGCAAGTTCCGCCCAATCGCGTTTGTAAAGGTATAACGTCAGCACCCGCTGCCCGTCAGTTCCGGCAACAAACTCGCGCGATCCGTAACAGAAGGATGCATCGTCCTTTCCGTACTCCGTCCGCGTCTGCATGCGCATCCCGGCGATCTCCTCCGGCAACGCCAGATTCGTGCCGACGTCATCCCACCGTTCGCACGGCTCCGTCTCCACGGCCGCCGCAACCGCCGCCCAGCTTGCCACCCCAACAATTACCATTAGCTTTCTCATGGATTTCTCCTTCTGCACCTGTGCTTTTGATGTTTTATAAAACATTAAAAGCATCTACCGCTTGAACACCTTCACGTCCTTCTCCTTGATCCTTTCAAGAACATCCTTGAAGTAGTCCTCGCCCTCCTTGAAATCGCCCGGATTAGATTTCGCGAAGTCATCCATCATTTTCTGCGCCGCGCCGAATTTGCCCATTTCCCGAAGCACCTCAGCTCGCAACCACATCGGCAAATTGGTCGACGAGGACAATTTGAGCATGTTCTCCTGCGCTTCCGGAACAGTGATTCCGTCAATCCTTAGGCCTTCGACTAATCGTTCGTTGCTGGCGTCCAAAGTCGCCTTTCGGTATTTATGATTCGCCGCCCAGAGCATCCTCATGCGTAACTCACATTCCAACTCGGGCTTCAGCTTCCCCTTCCACGCATCCAGCACTTCCTTCACCGCCGAATAGTCTCCGATCCACTTAATCCGCCTCCGATCCTCCCGCGGAACCTTTCCCTCCAGGATGCTCTTATGCTTCGCTTGCCACTTGGCGAACACCTTATTGCATTTCCAGCAACGGCTGACGATGTCCTGCGACGGAGCCATGGGAGCGATCCTGAAACAGTCGCTCCAGAATACCGCCCCGAACGTATTCCACGAGCCGAGCTCCCGCTCGCTTGCCTTCGCGCCGCAGTACGGACACTCCCAGACGATTAGATTATCCGTAATAGTCATAGCTTTAGTTGTTGTTATGATTCCCAGTAGCGCCGCTACAATCAGTTTCTTCATTTTCATTCTTTCCTTTGTTAGTCGTTAATCTCTTTCAAATCTCACTCGACAAATATCATGTTTTCTTACATGACTTCGTCCATCAGCAACCCGCCAGTTTTCCGATAGTGGCGATTATCACCACGGCAAGAATGGCAAATGCGCACCCAGCGTTGCCCTTCTCTCCATGAGCCCCGTGGTCATCGAACGCACTCCAACCCTCCGGCTCAAAATCTCCCTCTGACATTTCAGTTTCCCTTCATCGACAAAGGGATTATCTCATATCTCACTCGGACAAAAGCATGATTGGATATCCGCAGACATCCATAAGACCCGCTTTGCCACACATCAAATCATATCCCGCCGTTTCAGATTGCAGAATTCAAACCGCGAACCCGCAATGTCTCCAACGATAGCTCCGATCATGTTTTAGAGTCCCTCTCCTATCAATCTTATTTAACCGCCCGGCGTGAATCAAAGAACGTGGATTTCGTATGCTTCCTGCCATCATGCCCCCATCCGTCGCCATCTGGTGCATGCGGACTGT
>JAEDMC010000189.1 GCA_016303225.1 Kiritimatiellia bacterium | reverse complement strand
CGATAGCTCTTGAAACGCTTGCCAAACTCTCCATTTCTACACCTCTACACGGCTAGAATTTCACGCTTGATATCCTGCGAACACGCGTCAAAGATACATCTATCTTCAAGTGTTAACGGACCACCCTCATAGTAGAAGTCAACTCTATCGTCATCGAGCGTCACCGATAGGGATTGAACATCCGTGCGAGCAGCCAACAAATCTCGGACAACGGAAACAACTTCTTTAAATTTCATACGGCAATCCTCTATCGGGTGACGGGATGTATATTCCCATTTGAAGACCAATCAACCGATGAAGCCCAAGATTCAAACACAGACGTCAAAGTACGCCCTAAGAGGAACCTCAATCTTTTCCAAGGAATAAACCTTGATCCATTTTTTCAGGAAATACTCTAGCCAACCGTCTTCGCCCGTTCCTGCAGGAAACCAGTCCCCACTTTTATACCATTCCGAAAACGCATTTATGAGAATGCCATCGACTTCATGCGATTCCGCGTGCATCGCAGCAATGAACAGGCCGTCCCTGAAGTCGCCTGGCATGGTTGCGAGATACTGCGCGAGCAATGCCTTGAAGTCATCCATATTGCAAATGTAGGCCAAGAACATCTGCTTACAATTAAAGCCGTTCCACGACTCTTCACAAATGATCTTCGCAGCCAATTCGCCCACAAGACCACCTCGCGCGGCAAGAAGTCGAGCCAATTGAAACGCTAAATCCCGGTCTCCCTTCAAGTCGTCCGTGAGCCAGGCGGTCAGGAGAGATGTGACTTCGTTATCGGTACACTCTGCAAAGATACATTCGTCTTCTCGTCCAAAGTTGTCCAGTCCTTCCATAATGGAAACTTCGCGCCCATTGTCCGGCTCAACGAGAAACTTCAAATTATTCCGTTCGGCAATTCTTGAAAGAATTTCAAAGTTGTTCATCATGCGACTCCCGATCATTACGGCCACGGATGGGCGTGGATATATCCGTTTGAATCAATTTGGATCTTAATCTTTGAAGTGACGCGTCCGTCAGTTGCTCCGATTGGTCTGCCTACATCATACTCATACCCTTTGAGTTGAGACGGCTTGACCTTCCCTTCAGACCTCGCTTTGCGAAGCGCAACGTCAATATACCCTTGAACATCCGAATCTGATGTCTGAGGCTTCCAATAGGACTTCTGCTTGCCCTTAGTCATCGAGACCCAATCTTTAGCTGCTCTCGGTCCCTTGGTAAAATGATAATCAACATGGACGTACTTGTACGTCACCTCCAACTTCTTCACGCCGGGGCAGATCTTCTCGACCTTCGAGAGACGGGCGGCCTTGACGAGTTTCGTCGCACCGGCCGGCACGTATGGCACGAAGAGCGCGGCGGTGTCCGCCGCCAGCGCGACATCATCGCCCACGCAGATGTCGTAGATGACGTTTGCGAGATCCCAGATGGTGTCGAGCGGGATGCATCCGTTGGGATCGATGGTGTTGACGGGATCGTTGTCGCAGAAGGCATAGAGATTGACGCCGCCGTCCTCTCCCAGCGGATCGCGGTTGATCCAACGCCGCAGGGCGACGGAATACCAGCGTTCTCCGAAATCGTAGAGTCCGAGGAACGGATCCCACCGCTTCGTCATGAACCGGAACGAGAAACGGTCCGCCATCGAGCCAGCCGCTTCGGCAGGCTCTCCGAACGGGCCGTACGCATACGAGGCGACAACCTGTCCCCCTTCATCGACATAGCCGAGGATCTCCGCGTTCGAGCCGTAGAACGGGAAGTAGAACGATCCGCCGATGCTGACGGCGACGAGTCCGCCCACGCCGCAGGCTTCGTCCAACGTACCGCTTCTGTCCGGCCCCCAGAAATACTCGACCTCCTCGATCTGCCCCGCATCGGTCTCAAAACGTTCGAAGATCAGATTCCACCGGTCGAAGACGGCCATGCGGACCATCCCCGGCAGATCCTGCCTGACCAGCCGGTTCTGGTAGTCATAGCGATTCGTGACGGCGTTCTGCCGGACCGTCGCCGCGACGAGCCTGTTTTCGTCGTCCCATTCATACTCCGCCATGCCCGGAACACGGACAAGGTTTCCGTCGAGGTCGTACTCGTGCAGGGCCGCGCCATTGACATCGGGGAAGACCAATGCCGTGCATTGATTGAGCGGATTGACCCTGAAATGGTTGGTGGCGCTGCCGATTGCGAATCCGATGCAGTTCCCCGCGCTGTCGAAGCCATAGCCGTAACGGTGGCCCGATACGTTGGCCTGGACAATTTCGTTGCGACGGCCATATGCGTAGACGCCTTCGTTCGTCGTTCCGGCATCCGACCAGTGCGCCAGTTTGTGAAGACCATTGTAGTCGAAGGTGCGCTCCAGCAGCGTCCGCCCCGCAGAACTCACCGACAGCCTCCGGATCAGCTCCCGCTTGTGGGGCACGCGCTCCCAGTGCTGTCCCAGACACCCGCCCGACGGCATCTGGATGCGATAGCCGCAGATGCAAGAGCCTTCGTTTGTGTAGGCGACCTGAATGGTGCGCCCGGAGGAATTCGTACAGGCCAGACGGTCGAAGCGGCCATTGCCGTCGTAGCTCCAGCCCGAACGGCATTTGGGGACACCGTCCACGGACAGATCAAGTCCCGACTCCCGGCAGTATCGATCATGGGCATGGTCCAGACGCCAGTTCATCCAAAAGATCCCCGCGAAGCGGAATGTCGTGCTGGATTTCCCGTGAATCATCTCATGACTGAGTACGCGTCCTTTGACAAATGAGGTGGCAGCAACACTTCCATCCTCGGTTCTGTTTTTTCACATGCCCTTAGTACTTTCTCATACTTTCTCTGTTCCAGAGAATAGTCCTCTCCCCTTCGACGAAACCTTTGAATTGACTCCCGAACTTGCACAGTCGCCTTTTCCCTTCTGGCTTTGTTCCACTCGCCAAGAATCAGTTCCAGTTCACGAACCACGTGGTCAAGCACCTTTAGGGCGAGACCTGCGTCATGTGCACGGGCAGAGATCCGGAAGCTGGCAACATGCACCCCTTCGGCTTCACATTCTAGGCTGTCGAACGCATTGCTGACTTGATTGGCGGGGAAAACCGCGTTCGACGGATCCGACACAAAGGTCTCGATCGGCTTTCTATTTAAATGCCGTCCAGCAAGACAGTCCTCAAAAAAACAAGTCGCGAATTGCTTCATGTCAACATAGGATCCTTGCTGCAGCATTCGTTCAAGAGGTTGTACGACACTTCCTGTCGCGTTTGTGACAATCGGGTCCATGCCCTCGACCATTGCGCACCTGCATTCGGCCTCATAAAGTTTAGGTACGAAAAAAACAAAAACAAGCCAAGCCACAACAGTCCCCAGCAGCAGAGGCACGCCCAATCTTCTAAAAAGAGCGTAGCTCGCTCTTTTCGACCCGTTCGGAACAGACATGCCCCCCATTTCAGAATGCACAGGCGTCCATTTCTTCTTCATAACTTGTCCCCTTTCGCCTCATCGGCTCCACCCGGCATTGACCCGACTTCCATCGAGCCAGACTCTACCGTCGACACTCCGCATGATCACATGGGTGTACTTGCTGATGGAAAGCGTGCCGTTCTCCCGCATGTGGTAGATTTGATCGGTCGGATTCGGCCGTATCCTGTCGACAACCATTTCGCCATCCCCCCAACCCACGGGAATCATCCAACGCACCGATCCCTCCGACCACGCCGGCGGATCTGTGCCAGGGAGTGTCGGGCACGCATACGGCATCTGCGCGGCGTCGTCACACCAAAAGTTTCCGCCGTTTCTGAAGACGGGCTGCCTCCATATCCCCGCGCCGGCGCTGACATCGTGTGTCGCAGGCAGAAGGCTAGGAACTGCGGCAAAATATCCTGACTGGGGAATCTCGATGTATTCAGGTATCTCCTGCATCCAGATGTTCAGGAAGGACACGGAAGAGGGTTGGAGGTAGAGCGACAGGCTCATGCCAACCATCCCAGCAGTCCCAGTCGTTCCTGTGAGTTCGCTCCGCCACATGGCACTCCGGCATTCTACGGTGGGCGCATAGACCAGAATAGACATATCCAGCCGAGTATTGCCAAGAGAAGCCACAACCGCGTATTCACCGTTCGTCCAAGGACAGCGAAAGGAATCATCATCATCGACCAGAGACAACCTGGAATCACTGTCAGTCCACTGCACGCCGACGCCCGATGGGCGACTCCTGCAGAACACCTTCTCGCGCAAGCCATAGATGTGGCGGTTGGGCACTGGATTCTGCGGGGGGCGGTCCTCCACCTCCAGCTCAACCTCCACTACCGTCGTCGAATCGGAGGGCGACTCGACGCCGGCAACGTCCCCGCCGACGAAGACGCCGCTCACCTCCACGTCGTCCTCGAATCCGCTCGCCTCGACGCCCTCGCACGTGAAGGTGGCGGAGTAGGTCTCGAACGGTGCGAGCGACATCGTGGACGGCAGCGCGGGCGGACCCGATCCACCGGCCAGGGAGAGCTTTTCGAGGTTCCGCGCGGACAGCGTGAACGTGCCGCCGAAGGTGCCGCCGCTCGCGGAGACCGTGAGCCGCGTCGTCGTCGACCGCCGGGGGACCAGGGGGCCGTCGTCCGTGTCGCGGTACGCGTCCTCAAAGACCACGGCGTCCTGGGAGAAGCTGATCGAGAGACCGCCCACGAGCGGGTCGGGGTCGGGCGGCGGCGGGTCCTCGGGCGGGCCTTCGGGGGACGAGCAGTGGCAGACGCCGCCCGTCACCGCGAAACCGGCGTTCTCCAGGCCGGCCGTGCCAACCGCGCGGCAGCCGCCCCCGCAGGAACAGGAGTCTGAACAGTTGAAGACGACCAGGGAACCGCTGCCGCTCCAGCACGCGCAGGACGACGCGGGTCCGGGCGCCGCCGACAGGCGCGACGCACCGCCATCGGGGGCGGCTCCCCACGTGAACGTCACGCCGGGATCGTAGGGGACCGCCTCGACCGAGAACGCGCCCGGGGAGCCCGCGTCCCCGACGAAGCGGAACGCGAGCGGCCATCTGACCACGTAGTCGGCGACGCCGTTCGTCGTCACAGCGGCATGCCCGTCCGCGGAGACGGAGACCGCGAACGGCACCGTCGAGGTGACGGAGTACGCCACGCCGACAAGGAGCGGGACGCGGTTCGTCCCGCCCGCGCGGGCGACGACGACGGGCGAACCGAGGCGGGACTCGCGGTCGGCGGTGAAATAGACCGGTGCGGGGCCCTCCTCCGCCACGACGTCGACGAAGTAGTAGGCGCCGGCGTTGACTT